>SVQY01000054.1 GCA_015065135.1 Oscillospiraceae bacterium | reverse complement strand
AGCCCATGCCGCCCAGCACTACCATCACGAGAATTTCAATCGAGTAGTTATAGTCAAAGTTAGCGCTTTGCACCGTATAGTTGCTATAGCTATACAGCACGCCCGCCACGCCTGCGAAAAAGGAGGAGATGACGAACACCAAGAGCTTATACTTGGTTACGTCGATACCTGTCGCGCGTGCAGCGATCTCGTTATCCTTGATCGAAATGATTGCGCGGCCATGCTTCGAACGGATCAGATTCTGCGTTACGGCAAGACAGGCCAGCACCATCAAAAAGATAATAATAAACAGATAATTACGGCTGAAACGAGGCGTTTCCAGACCAAGCGTGCCGCCAAACCAATCAGAAGGCAGATTCATCACCACATTGCGCACGATCTCGCCGAAGGCAAGGGTCACGATAGCAAGGTAGTCACCGCGCAAACGGAGAGCCGGTAAGCCAATAAGGAAGCCAAACACGGCCGCCACCGCACCGCCCGCAAGCAGCGCGATCAGAAGCGCGATCATATTGTTGTCGTTCCCTCCCATGGCCGTTACCATAACAGAGGCGATCTTGCCACCGATATAGGCACCGGCACACATAAAGCCCGCATGGCCGAGCGAAAGCTCGCCAAGGAAGCCAACGACCATCGAAAGCGAAAGAGCCAGCACCATCGCGATGCCGATCTTTTCAAGCAGGTACAATGTAGAGGGCTTTGCCAGATCCTTGGAGCCGGAAAGCGAGAAAACGGTAAACAGCAATACCACAAACGCGATCACCAGGTAATTGGCGTAGCGACGGAAAAAGGGCTTTTTGAAAAAATTCAGAATCTTTGTCATACCTTTTCTCTCCTTGCCTTACCAAGCAGACCCGCAGGCTTCACCAACAGAATAACGATGAGAATCGAAAACTCAACCGCATCGGTAAAGGGCGCCAACGCAGGGATACCCAGCGAAATGCTTTCGATCACACCCAGCAGAATACCGCCAAGCATCGCACCGGGGATAGAGCCGATGCCGCCGATAACGGCAGCGGTAAAGGCCTTGATGCCGGGCATGGCACCCAGCGTGTTAGAAAGGCTGGGAGACTTGATCAGCATACAATAGCCCGCCACAGCGGCCAATGCCGAGCCGATAGCAAACGTGATAGCGATGATGGCATTGGTATTGATACCCATCAAGCGTGCGGCATCGCGGTCCTCGGAAACCGCGATCATCGCGCGGCCGGGCTTGGAATACTTTACAAACACGGTCAACGCCGTCATGATCACAACGGTCAGTACCAGTGTCAGGATCGTGCTGTACGAAATGCGCAGCTCGCCCAGTGCCACAAAGCCCGAGATCTGCAGCTTCATCAGCATTTTGGGCGCGGAGCCGAACACGATCTGTGCCAAGCTTTGCAGCAGATAGCTCACACCAATGGCCGTGATCAACACCGCCAGGGGCGAAGCACCGCGCAAGGGCTTGTAGGCAAAGCGCTCGATGCACACACCAAGTGCCACGCAGAACAAGATCGCAAACAAAAGCGCAACGATCGGCAGATCCATCAAAAGCAGCGTGATATACATCGCATAACCGCCCACCATGATGATGTCACCGTGTGCAAAGTTCAGCATTTTGGCAATACCGTACACCATCGTATAGCCGATCGCTATCATGGCATAAGTACCGCCCAGGCTGAGCCCGTTTACGATTGCAATAATAAAATCCATAAATCTACCTCATTGTTGATCGATGCAAAGGCATACGATCAAGCTTCTTATTAGAACAATTTGCTGACACGGCATACACCGTGTCAGCAAATTCTCGCGTATAGAAGGGGAGCAAATTACTGTGCGTTTGCTTCCTTGATAACAATGTACTTTGCGGTCTTAGTCACATAGCCGTTAGACTGCCAGGTAACATCAGTACCGGTAACGCCGGTGAACTTGTAGTCGCCGTTGAACTGCTCCTGCAGGATCTTGCACATTTCCTCGGCAGTGGTATCAGCGGTCACTTCCTTGCCTGCGTCGATAGCAGCATTCAGCGCGCCTGCCAGAGCGTAAATGCAGTCATAAGCGGAAGCGCCGAACTGGTTCAGGGTCTCCTTGCCGTATGCAGCGGTGTAGTTGGTTACGAAGTCACCTGCTACGCCGGTGGTTGCCTTGGAATCGAAGTGAGAAAGCATAGAAACCTTCTGGGGGATCACGCTGATATCGAAGCCCTCGGCGGACTCGATGCCATCAAAGCCGTCGCAGCCGTAGTAAACAGCATCGGTAGCGATGATGTCCTTAGCCTGGGTCATGAAGGTAGAAGCGGGGGTGTAGTAGATGGGGCAGAAGATGAACTTGCAGTCCTTGAGAAGGGTGATCTGCGCGCTCATATCGGTGGGAGCCTCACCGGTGAAAGCTGCATCAACAGTGGTGATGCCTTCCTTCAGGTTAGCCTTGAACTGGTTGTAAATACCGGTAGAGTAAGCATCGTCAGAGCGGTAAAGGATACCGATCTTGTCGAGGTTCAGGCTGTTCACGTACTTAGCAGCCTCACCACCCTGGTTGGAGTCAGCGAAGCACATCTGATAGCCGTTATCGAATTCCGGAACCTTATCAGCAGTTGCGGAGGGAGTCAGGAAGAACACATTGTCCTCCTTGGACAGCTTCTTGAACTCAAGAGCAGCGCCGGAGGTAACGCAACCCAGAGAGAGCTGCATGCCGGCCTCGAGCATAGAAGCATAGCCGGTAGCCACGTTGTTGCCATCAGCCTTATCGTCGTAAGAGATCAGCTCAAGCTTTACGCCATTCTTCAGGCCGCCCTTGTCGTTGATCTCCTTGATGGCAAGCTCAGCTGCATTCTTAACGGCCGTACCGTAAAGAGCTGCACCGCCGGTGAGGGGACCGGACACGCCGATCTTGATGGTGTCGTCATTGCCGCCGCAGGATGCGAAAGCAACAGTGCAACCGGCTACCATCAGTACTGCCAGAACGATTGCAAGAATCTTTTTCATGATGTTTTTTCTCCTTTGTAGAAAAAATAAAATTGTACCAATCGGCATCCGAAAGCAGGAAGATTTTTCCCATTAGCAAACATCGCTTGGTATCATGCATTTGATTATATCGCATCTTGTCAATTTTTTCAATAGTCATCTTGCACAAAATATCATTATATTATTATATATATTGCCGTTTTTCGTCGGTTTTTTGTCAATCTCGAGGGCGCTTTTGTGCTTTTTCGCGGCAGAAACTGCCATGCTGAAACCGCCTCCTGCAGGAAAGAGTAAGAATAGGCAAATTTTCGCAACGGAGGCCCTCTTATGCTCTTCTCGTCCTTCTCTTTTCTCCTTTGGTTTTTACCGCTGACCCTTCTTTTTTATTTTTTACCGCCCGCACTCGCTCGCGCACGTGTATATAAGCGCAAAGTAAGCGCCCCGCGCGTCGCCTATGACAGCGAGCCGTGGCTACCCTATCAGAACGGGGTCTTACTGGTGGCCAGCCTGCTCTTTTACGCCTGGGGGGAGCCTCTTTATGTATTTTTGATGATCGGAGTGATCCTGACCGACACCCTGCTCGGCGTTTTGCTGGAGCGTGCGCGGCGCAAAAGGCTTTGGCTCGCATTGGCCGTTTTTTTGCACGTTGCCCTGCTCTTTTATTACAAATATGCGGCATTTTTCGCACACGTGTCAGGATTTTACCTACCAAGCCCCCCGTTGCCGCTGGGTATTTCCTTCTACACCTTTCAAGCGCTTTCTTATCTGATCGATGTGTATCGCGGTGATGCACGGGCGGAGCGAAGCCCCGCGCTGCTGGGGGTCTACGTGGCGCTTTTTCCGCAGCTGGTGGCAGGTCCGATCGTGCGCTATACCGACGTGGCTGCCGCGCTGCGAGCACGCACTCACAGTCTTACGAGCATTGCCGCCGGTGGGCGGCGCTTTGCCGCAGGACTTGCCAAAAAGCTGCTGCTGGCCAATCCGATGGGCGCGCTTTTCGCCGACCTGATGCCGCGCGAGGGCCTCACCGCCCTCGGGGCGTGGCTGGCGCTTTTCGCCTTCGCCTTTCAGATCTATTTTGATTTTTCGGGCTATTCGGATATGGCCATCGGTCTTGGCAGGGTGTTCGGCTTCCGCTTTCCGGAAAACTTCCGCTATCCCTATACCGCCGTCAGCATCACCGACTTCTGGCGGCGCTGGCACATTACGCTCTCCTCCTTTTTCAGAGAATATGTGTATATCCCCCTCGGGGGCAACAGAAGGGGCGTTTTTCGCACCGTTCTGCACCTTTTTGCCGTCTGGGCGCTGACCGGCCTTTGGCACGGTGCGGCGTGGAGCTTTCTTTTATGGGGCCTATATTACTTCCTTTTGCTCACCCTGGAAAAGTTTCTTCTCTCTCGCCTGCCAAAGCCGCCGTTGGCGGTGCGGCGTGCGCTCACCCTGCTGGCGGTGCTTTTTGGCTGGATGCTCTTTGCCTTTGATGGCAGCACGGCTGCGCTCTCCTTCCCTGCTATGGGGCGGTTCCTTGCCACGCTGCTGGGGGGGAACGGCTTTTGGAATCGCGCCGACCTTTACGATGCCGTGCGCTATCTGCCGCAGCTTTTGCTCTGCGCCATCGGTTCTACGCCGCTTCCAAAAGCAATATACCGCCAAACGGTATACAAAAAACGCCGTTTTTGGGTCTCGGCAGCCCTGCCGCTTGCCGCGCTGCTGCTCTCTCTTGCCGACCTTTCCGCCGGTGGTTTCAACCCCTTTTTGTATTTTCGCTTTTAATTTCAAAAAGTCCTTGACCTCCCCCTTCAATTTCGCTATAATAGGAAGGAATGCTTTTGTCAAAAAAGGGGAGTGCAATGAACGCTTTCAGACAATTCAAATGGACTCGCAAGGCGTGCTATATGGGCTATATCACCCAAGCCATCGCCAATAATTTTATGCCCCTGCTCTTTCTCACCTTTGAAAAAAGCTTTGGTATCAGCCTCTCGCAGATCTCGGTCCTGATCGTAGTCAATTTTACCACGCAGCTGACCACCGATCTGATCGCCGCCCGCATCGTGGACCGACTGAACCTCCGCGCCGTGGCCGTGTCGGCGCAGATGCTGGCAGCAGCAGGACTGCTGGCAATGGGTCTTCTGCCCAACCTTCTCCCCTCACCCTTCCTTGGTCTTCTGATCGCCACCCTGCTCTGTGCGGTGGGCGGCGGTATGGACGAGGTCATCGTCAGCCCCTTGATGGAGGCCTGCCCGGGGGATGGCAAGGAGGCCTCCATGAGCCTGCTGCACTCCTTTTACTGCTGGGGCCAGGCAGGCGTGATCCTGCTCTCGGTAGGCTTCTTCACGCTATTCGGCATTGAAAACTGGGCGATTTTAGCTACCGTTATGGCACTTTTCCCCTTTTGTGGCGGTCTGCTGTTCGCGGTCGTTCCCATCCTTCGCCTGCAAGGCGAGGAGGGCGGCACCACGATCCGACATCTCTTTTCCTACAAGGTATTTTTCTGGCTGCTGCTGATGATCTTTGCCGGCGGCGCCGCCGAAATGGTGATGAGCCAATGGGCCTCCTCCTTTGCCGAGGCGGGCCTTGGCGTAAACAAGGCCCTGGGTGACCTGATGGGTCCCTGCCTCTTTGCCGTGCTGATGGGCCTCTCGCGTATCATTTACGCCAGGATCGCCGACAAGGTGGATCTGCTGCCGGTGATTGCCGTCTCCGCCCTGCTCTGCGCCGCCTCCTATCTGCTGACCGCGCTTTCCCCCATCCCGATCCTCTCGCTGCTGGGCTGCGCGCTCTGCGGCTTTTCGGTGGGCATTTTCTGGCCCGGCGTTTACAGCCTTTCAGCCAAGCAGCTGCCCGATGGCGGCGTGCCGATGTTTGCCATTCTGGCCATCGCAGGTGATCTCGGCTGCCTGACGGCACCCGCTGCCGCAGGATGGATCACCGACCTGCGCGGCGGCGATATGCGCCTTTCCTTCCTGCTCTCCGTCTCCATCCCCGTGCTGATCCTGATCGGCGCCGGCGTGCTACGCCATTACGTCAAGCGTAGCAAAAAATCCAATACGTAAAGGAGTTTTCTATGCTCGACCGCCTCATTCGCCACCTTGCAAAAAACGGCGAGGACGTTAAAAGCCCCACCGTGCGCCGCGCCTGCGGCACCTTCTCCTCTTTGCTTGGCATTCTGCTCAACATCCTGCTTTTTGCCGCCAAGCTGCTGGCCGGACTGCTTTCCGGCTCGCTCTCGATCTGTGCCGATGCAGTCAACAACCTCTCGGATGCAGGCTCCTCGGTGATCTCGCTGATCAGCTTCAAGATCGCGGCAAAGCCGGCCGATCGCGAGCACCCCTTCGGCCACGCGCGCATTGAATACGTGGCCTCGATGATCGTGGCCTTTCTGATCCTGTTTATCGGTGTGGAGCTGGTGCGCGGCTCGGTGGAAAAGCTTTCCGCCCCGGAGACTCCCCTTTTTTCCATCCTTTCTATTATCATTCTGTCCGCCTCGGTAGCCATCAAGCTCTGTATGGGGCTTTTCAACCGGCGGCTCGGTAAGCGGATCGACTCTGAGGTGGTGCTGGCCACCGGCGTGGACTGCCTCTCGGATGCCGCTGCCACCGGCGCGGTGCTGATCGCCACCGTGGTGGCGCGCTTCCTGCCCGCTCCCTACAACGCCTATGTGGATCCCGTGATGGGCCTGCTGGTAGCCGCGCTGATCCTATGGGCCGGGCTGAAGGTGCTGAACGATACCAAGAACTCGATCCTTGGTGAAGCCCCCGATCCTGAGACTGTAGAGCAGATCCGCCGCCTTGTGGCCGAGTACCCCGAGGCGCTTGGCATCCACGATCTGTACGTACATCAATACGGCCCCGGCCGCATCGTGGCCTCGCTCCACGTGGAGGTGGACGGCAAGAAGGACGTATTTGCCACCCACGACACCATCGATCTCATCGAGCGCCGATTGCAGCAGGAGTGCAACATCCTTTGCACCATTCACCTGGACCCCATCGTTACCAATGACGAGCGGCTGGACGCTTGGCGCCAGAAGGTCACCCAAATGGCACAAAAAATCGATAACGGTATCAAAATTCACGACTTTCGGATGGTTCCCGGCCCCACCCACACCAACATGATCTTTGATATGGAGGTGCCCTTTGATTGCAAGAAGACCGACAAGGAGCTGCAAGCGGAAATGGCAGCGGCGGTCTCGGCGGAGGACCCCGACTTCTTCACCGTCATCACCGTGGACAGGTTTTAAAGCGCACAAAAAAGCGCCGATCGCAAATGCGATCGGCGCTTTTTTATATGATCATTCGTCCTCGGAACGGATCTTTTTGTCGCAGTAGCTGCAGCGATAAATGCCGCGATCGGCATCCATCAGACGGCAGACCTGATCCAGCTCCTGCTCGGTGACCGTAATACATTGAGGATTGCGGCAGCGGTGCTGGTTCACAAAGAGCTTGTCTCCGCCGGGGCGCTCGGTGGGCGCGGGCTCGGGCATGGGGGTCTTGCCCTCCGCGTCCTTCAGCAGCGTCAGGATCAGCGCCATGCGCATGATCTTGCCGTTTCTGACCTGCTTGAAATAGCAGGCACGGGGATCCGCATCGATCTTCACGCTGATCTCGTTGACACGGGGCAGCGGATGCAGCACGATGGTATCCTTCTTGGCGAGCTCCATCTTCTCGGCGGTGAGGATGTAGCTATCCTTCAGTCGCTCGTAAACGGTCAGATCGGTGAAGCGCTCTCGCTGCACGCGGGTCATGTAAAGCACGTCCAGCTCGGGGAGGCTGCTCTCCAGATCGGTGGTCTCCACGCAGGGCATATCATGCTTGGCAATGACCTCGTGCTTCACGTAGCCGGGGAGCTTCAGCTCCTCGGGGGAGATCAGCACCAGCTTGATGCCGCTGTAGCGGGAAAGCGCCTCGATGAGGGAGTGAACGGTACGGCCGTACTTCAGGTCGCCGCAAAAGCCCACGGTAAGATCGTGCAGCCTGCCCTTCTCGCGCTTGATGGTCAGCAGGTCGGCCAGGGTCTGGGTAGGATGGCTGTGACCGCCGTCACCCGCGTTGATCACGGGGATGGTAGCGTTGCAGGATGCCACCAGAGGTGCGCCCTCGCGGTAATGGCGCATAGCGATGATGTCGGCGTAGCAGCTGATGACCTTGGCGGTGTCCGCCACACTCTCGCCCTTGGAGGCAGAGGTGTTCTTGGCATCGGAAAATCCGATCACGTGGCCGCCCAGCTCATACATAGCTGCCTCAAAGGAGAGACGGGTACGGGTAGAGGGCTCAAAAAACAGGGTCGCCAGCTTCTTGCCCTCGCAGGCCTTGCTGTACTTGACAGGATTCTCGATGATATCCCCTGCCAGCTCCAGCAGCTCGTCGATTTCTTTTACAGAAAGATCCAAAATATCAATCAGACTCTTCATTTTTCAAATCCCTTCTGCGCGGGCGTTTTTATGCCTTTGCGCCGTTGACTGCCAGGTAATTCTTGATACGTGTTACGTTTTCCTCGTTTGCGGGATCCTCGGAGAGGTACTCGATGATGTCGTAAACATCCACAACGGAGTATACCGGGAAGCCGAACTGCTCCTCGATCTCCTGCATGGCGCCCTTGTCGGTCTGACCCTTTTCCTTGCGGTCTACCATGATGAAGGTGGCGACCACCTTGGTGCCCTCCAGGTGCTTCAGGATCTCCATGGACTCGCGGATAGCGGTGCCTGCGGTGATCACGTCCTCAATGATAACGATCTCCTCGCCGGGGGTGGGAACATAGCCAACAAAGGTGCCGCCCTCGCCGTGATCCTTGACCTCCTTGCGGTTGAAGAAGAAGGGCACGTCAAGGCCGTTCTTGGACAGCGCCACAGCGGCAGAAATGGAAAGCGGAATGCCCTTGTAGGCAGGGCCGTACAGGACAGTGGGCTTCTTGCCCAGCTTGTCAAAGTAAGCCTTGGCATAGAACTCGCCCATCTTGGAGATCTGGTCGCCGGTCTTGATCATGCCGGCATTGACAAAGTAAGGGATCTTGCGACCCGACTTGGCGGTGAAATCACCGAACTTCAAAACACCTGCACCCTGCAGAAATTCAATAAACTCTCTCTTGTAAGCTTCCATTTTTCATGTTCTCCTTTCGTTCTCGCTCGCCCGCAGGACGAGCATATCGTATGCTGACGGTCCTCCGTCAGCGTATATCGCAAGCACGCGCCGCGTACTTATATCGCATTGTCGAAGGCAATATATCGCGCCGCCGCAGGCGGTATTTGGCAACAAAATCGATGGGGTAAAACCGTTATTGGTCGCGGATACTACTCTTCCGTCACCTCGCTATGCTCGGTGCCACCTTCCCTCACAAGGGAAGGCTGCCAAGCCTGCCGCTTTTAGGCAACGGGCAGAAAATCAGTGCTTTTCCAAAGGATTTTATATATCATTCCGTCTATTGCCGAGACTATGATCGTAATTGGCCTTCCCTTGTGAGGGAAGGTGCCGAACGTATGTGAGGCAGAAGAGTAGTTGAGGCACAAAACCGTTCTCGCATACAAGGCGGCTACCGTTATCCCTTTTGCAAAGGTTTTGCGGGGTTCCGAGGGGAGCTTTTGCAAAAGCTCCCCTCGGCGCATCCTTAACCTACAAACTCAGCCACGCAGCGGCGGTAAGCGGCCACGGGATCCTCGGCGGCGGTGATGGGACGGCCGACCACGATATAGTCGGAACCGATCTCCTTGGCGGCGGCGGGGGTCATGACGCGCTTCTGATCGCCGATGTCGCCGTCAGCAAAGCGCACGCCGGGGGTGACGGTCACGAAATCCTTGCCGCAGGTGTCATGCACCTTGCCTGCCTCCAGGGGGGAGCAGACCACACCGTCCAGACCGGAGCGCTTCGCGGTAGCGGCATAGTGCATCACCACCTTGTCGATGGGCTCGTTGATGAGCAGATCCTGCTTCATGGTCTCCTCGTCGGTGGAGGTCAGCTGGGTCACGGCGATCAGCATGGGGCGCGTGCCGTCGGGTCTGGTCAGACCCTCGATGGCGGCCTCCATCATGCGGCCGGTGCCGGCAGCGTGCAGGTTGGTCATATCCACGTCCAGACGGGAGAGGACCGCCATGGACTTCTTTACGGTGTTGGGGATGTCGTGGAGCTTCAGATCAAGGAAGATCTTGTGGCCGCGGCGCTTGATCTCGCGCACGATCTCGGGGCCCTCGGCATAGTAAAGCTCCATGCCGATCTTGACGAAGGGCTTTCTCTCCTCTGCATTGAACTTGTCAAGAAAGGCAAAAACCTTCTCCTTGCTGTCAAAGTCGCAGGCAATGATAACGTCTTTTCCCATTTTTCTATCTCCTTTTTTATTTATTCTTACGATTTAAGTTGCTGAATGCAGCCACCGCGTTACGGCAAGCCGCAGGCCTCTTATACTTCTCCGCGGATGATGCGGGCCAGCTCGTCGCTGAGGATGCGGCGGTCATCGTCATCCACCAGACTGAACCGATTGCCGTCGTTGGGGGTGCTCAGATAGTTCCAGACGCAGTAAGGAAGGTCATATTCCTTTAGGATCTTGATCATATCCCGCATCCAGTTTTCGCGCCAAGCGATCGGGCAGTGGCGGATGGTGCCGAACTCTCCGCACCAAAGCACCTTGTCAGGGTTAGCCTCGAGAAAACGCCTGACGGGAGCCAGATAATTCCGCAAAAAGTCAATATCCATACGGGTGCGCCCCAGGTAAGGATCGGGACGGCCGCGCAGGCGGAAATAGTCGCTGTAACGGTCGATATCGTCACAGGGCCAGGGCATCTTGCGGTTGTAATAGAGCGGCCCTGCCTGCAGAACACCCTGCTGGTGGGTGAATTCGTGGGGAGCGTAGCAATGAAAGGTGTAGATGACGTTTGCATCGTCATAAACGCGCAACCGATCCAACCCCGGAGGGTTGTTCCATTCCACGCCGCCCACCACGATCAGGCGGTCGGCGTTTTTCTGCCGAATGGCGGCGATCGTACGGGCAGCCAGGTCGTTCCACTCGTCGGCGGTGGCGTTGACCACCTCGTTGAGCAGCTCAAAGATCACGTGAGGCTTATTTGCAAACGCATCCTCCAGCCGCAGCCACAGAGCAATAAAGCGCTCCTGCAGGGTGGGGGTCTGCATCAGCCCCTTTTCCTCCAAAATGTCGCAGTAATTGCCGATGGCCTTGTGCATATTCAGGATCGGGCGCAGGCCGTATTTGTCGCACCAATCCACAAATGCGCCAAGCAGCGCAAGGATCTTTTCCCGATAAACGAAGGGGCGCTCCTCCAGAACGATCTGGTCAAAGCCCAGCCGCACGTGATCCATGCCGAGAGACGCGATATAGGCCACATCCTCCTCGGTGATATAGCTTTCAAAATGCTCCATATCACCGATGGTGATCTCCAAACGCCGCTCGGGCGGCAGGACGTTAAAGCGCTTATAGTTGGTCAGCCAGCCGCCGACCCCCATGCCTCTTTCAAGGCCCTTGATCTTGTTCATGGCAAGCTCCTTTTCAGGGTGCGTACAGGTTATTCCACGATGCCGATGATATCGGAAAGGTTTTCGATGCGGTATTTGGCCATCTCGGCAGGCAGATCCTCGATGATCTTCTTGGAGGCCAGGGGGTCCACCAGATTGGCAGCGCCCACCTCCACGGCGGTGGCACCCGCCATCATCATTTCGATCACATCCCTCGCGGTGGAAACGCCACCCATACCGATGACGGGGATCCTCACCGCGTGAGACACCTGATAGACCATTCTCACCGCCACGGGGAAGATGGCAGGGCCCGAAAAGCCGCCCATCTTGTTGGCGATCACGGGGCGTCTGCGGTTCAGATCAATGCGCATACCCAACATGGTATTGATCAGGCTGATGCCGTCGGCACCCGCCTCCTCACAGGCCTTTGCAATGGCCACGATATCGGTCACGTTGGGGGAGAGCTTGATGATCACGGGCTTTGTGGTCACCTTCTTCACGGCTCTCGTCACCTCGGCAGCCGCCTCGGGTTGTGTACCGAAGCTCATGCCGCCGCCGTGCACGTTGGGGCAGGAGACGTTGACCTCCAGCCAGCCCACCTGAGGCTCTTTATCCAGCTTTTCGCAGGTATAGGCATAATCCGCCACGGCAAAGCCGCTGACGTTTGCCATCACGGGCTTGCGGAAGCATTTTGCGAGCTTTGGCAGCTCCTCGGCGATCACCTTTTCCACACCGGGGTTCTGCAGACCAACGGCATTGATCATGCCTGCCTCGCACTCCGCAATACGGGGTGTGGGGTTGCCAAAGCGGGGATCCTTGGTGGTGCCCTTAAAGGAGAAGGTGCCAAGGCAGTTGATGTCGTACAGCTCGGCAAACTCATAGCCGAAGCCAAAGGTACCGGAGGCGGGGATCACGGGATTCTCCAGCTCGATACCGCACAGATTCACACTCAGCTTTCCCACAGGATCTCCTCCTTTCTCATCACGGGGCCCTCTCGGCAGATACGCTTGTAGCCGGTCAGGGTCTTGCAGGAGCAGCCCATGCAGGCACCGAAGCCGCAGCCCATGCGCTCCTCAAAGCTCATCTGACCCGAGGTGTTGGTGGCGCGGTACACCGCCTTCAGCATAGGCTCGGGACCGCAGGTGTAAAAGTAAGTATAATCGGCGGGAAGCGCATCGGTCACGAAGCCCTTCACACCCATAGAGCCATCCACGGTGGTGACAGTCACGTCACAGCCGAGGGCGGCAAATTCTTCCGCATAAAAGACCTCAGAGGCCTTGTTGAAGCCCAGCACCACGCTGACCCTTTTACCGGCGGCGATCAGCTGCTTTGCCAGCATATAAAGAGGAGGCACACCAACGCCACCGCCCAGCAGCACGGGGCGATCTCCCGCCTCGGTGAGGGTGTAGCCGTTGCCAAGCCCCGTGAGAATATCCAGCTGCTCGCCGGGCTGCATCCCGGCCATCTGTGCCGTGCCCTCTCCCACCACCTTGTAGATGATGGTCAGCAGGCCCTCCGCAGAGTCGTTCACCGAAATGGGACGGCGCAGGAATTTGCCCTCCAGCTTGATATTGACGAACTGACCGGGCGCGGTAATGGCGGAGGTGTCGCCCGACAGCTCCATTTTGTAAACGTCGGCGGTCAGCGCCACGTTTTTGACGATCTCAAAAAATGATTGTTTCATAGACATTCCTTTTTATGTGGGGAAAACTTTTTGCAAAAAGTTTTCCCCACACCCTTTTCAAAAATCCTTTAAAAAAGGTTACGGTGCATAGCCGCATCATAGGTCGGCTTTCCGTTTTTTGCTTTGTTTGCGCAAGCCTTTTTCATGTTTCAAAGGTTTTGCGGGGGTGTGGGGGCGCTTTTTTCAAAAGTGCCCCCACGTCGCGCCCTTACGCGTCGATCGTAGAAACGCGCAGCGTGGTCTCCTCCAGTACGTCCAGCAGCACGCGGACGGTATCCAGCGCGGTGAAGATGGTCACGTTATTCTCGGTTGCGGTCATACGGATCTCGGCGCCGTCGCTTGCCTGGCCCTGAGAGCCGATATCACGGGTGTTGATCACGTAAGCGATGTGACCCTGGCGCAGGGAGTTGATGATCTCGTCGCTGCCGTCGGAGATCTTCTGCAGCACGTGGGTGCGGATGCCGTTTGCCTTCAGGAACTTGGCCGTGCCCTCGGTGGCCTCAATGTTGAAGCCCAGGTCGTAGAAGCGACGGATGAGAGGCAGCGCCTCCTCCTTATCCTTATCCGCAATGGTGGCCAGCACGGTGCCGTAGTTCTGCAGATGAGTGCCGCCTGCCTGCAGCGCCTTGTAAAGGGCGCGGTTGAGCTTGTCGTCATAGCCGATGGCCTCGCCGGTGGACTTCATCTCGGGGGAGAGGTAGGCATCCAGACCGCGGAGCTTGTTGAAGGAGAATACCGGCACCTTCACGTACCAGCGCTTCTTCTCCTCGGGGTAGATGTCAAACAGGCCCTGCTCCTTGAGCGTCTTGCCCATGATCACCTCGGTGGCGATGTCGGCAAGGCTGTAGCCGGTGGCCTTGGAGAGGAAGGGCACGGTACGGGAGGATCTGGGATTGACCTCGATCACGTAAACGTCATCCTTGTCATCCACGATGAACTGGATGTTAAACAGACCGATGATGCCGATGCCGAGGCCCAGCTTCTTGGCGTACTGCAGGATAATACCCTTCACCTTGTTGGAAATGGAGAAGGTGGGGTAGACCGAAATGGAGTCGCCGGAGTGCACGCCGGTGCGCTCGACCAGCTCCATGATGCCGGGCACGAACACGTCGCGACCGTCGCAGATGGCGTCGATCTCGACCTCCTTGCCCTGGATATATTTGTCAACAAGCACGGGCTTGTCCTCGTCGATCTCAACGGCGGTGCGCAGATAGTGGCGCAGCTGCTCCTCGTTGGCAACGATCTGCATCGCGCGGCCGCCCAGCACGAAGGAGGGGCGCACCAGCACGGGGTAGCCGATGGAGGCGGCTGCCTTGATGCCATCCTCGATCTTGGTCACCGCATGGCCCTTGGGCTGGGGGATCTTCAGATCGGTCAGCAGCTTT
>SVQY01000005.1 GCA_015065135.1 Oscillospiraceae bacterium | reverse complement strand
AGGTGTCCACGTCGATGGTGTACTGAATGAGGTTCTTGCACACGCCGGCGGGGCACTTCTTGTCCACGATGTGAGCGATGTACTCGTCGCGGAAGTAGCGCAGGGTGGAAAGCACGGGGTTAGGAGCCGTCTGACCCAGACCGCACAGAGATGCGGACTTGATGTAGTTGGAAAGCTCCTCCAGACGGTCCAGATCCTCCATCTCGCCCTTGCCCTCGATGATCTTATCCAGGATCTCGAGCAGGCGGCGGGTGCCGATACGGCAAGGAGTACACTTACCGCAGGACTCGTCCACGGTAAACTCCAGGAAGAACTTAGCAATATCGACCATGCAGTTGTCCTCGTCCATGACGATCAGACCGCCGGAGCCCATCATGGAGCCGATGGCGATCAGGTTATCATAGTCGATGGGAGTATCGATCAGATGTGCAGGAATGCAACCGCCGGAAGGACCGCCGGTCTGGGCAGCCTTGAATTTCTTGCCGTTGGGGATGCCGCCACCGATCTCCTCGATAACCTCGCGCAGAGTGGTGCCCATAGGAACCTCAACAAGACCGGTATGGGTGATCTTACCGCCAAGCGCGAACACCTTGGTGCCCTTGGACTTCTCGGTGCCCATGCCGGCAAACCATGCGGGACCGTTCAGAATGATCTGAGGAATGTTGGCATAGGTCTCCACGTTGTTCAGCACGGTAGGCTTGCCAAAGAGACCCTTGACTGCAGGGAAAGGAGGACGGGGACGGGGCTCGCCGCGATTACCCTCGATAGAGGTCATCAGAGCGGTCTCCTCGCCGCAAACGAATGCGCCTGCGCCAAGACGGATGGACATATTGTAGTTGAAGCCGGTGCCGAGGATATTCTCGCCAAGCAGGCCCGCCTCGCGCGCCTCATCGATCGCCTTCTGCAGTCTCTTGATGGCGATGGGATACTCTGCACGAACGTAAACATAGCCCTCGTCTGCACCGATAGCGTAAGCTGCGATAGCCATTGCCTCGATCAGAGAGTGGGGGTCACCCTCCAGAACGGAACGGTCCATGAATGCACCGGGGTCGCCCTCGTCTGCGTTACAAGCAACGTACTTCTTGCCGGTGGAGCCCATAGCGAACTTCCACTTCAGACCGGTGGGGAAGCCTGCGCCGCCACGGCCACGGAGACCGGAGTCGAGCATGCACTGCACCACGTCCTCGCGGCTCATAGAGGTCAGCACCTTAGCAATAGCCTGATAGCCATCGCGTGCGATGTACTCGGTAATATCCTCGGGATCGACCACACCACAGTTGTGAAGAGCCACACGGCGCTGCTTCTTGTAGAAGGTCATATCGTTAAGAGAGGTCAGCGACTTGCCCTCCTCTTTTGCCTCAAGGCGCTCAACGACCTTGTTGCCGATCAGATGAGACTCAACGATCTCGGGAACATCCTCGGTCTTCACCATGCTGTAGAAGGTTCCTTCAGGATAAACGATCATGATAGGGCCAAGGGCGCAAAGGCCAAAGCAGCCGGTGGTAACGATCTTGATCTCGTCAGCAATGCCCTTTGCGGCAAGCTCGCTCTCCAAAGCGGTGCGCAGCGCCATAGAGCCGGAGGAGGTACAACCGGTACCGCCACAGATCAGAACATGCTTGCGGATCTTGCCAACGGGCTCAGCAGAGCCAACACGCATAGCGACACTGCTGGCATAAGCCTTTTTCGCCTCGTTCAGCGCCTCAACGCTGTTAATTTTCATAGTCATTTTCTTTTCTCCTTTTCTCAAGCCTTGTACTTGGCAAGGATGCCGGGAATATCGTGCTCGGTCAAACGGCCGTAAACCTCACCGTTTACGGTGAGAACGGGAGCCAAACCGCAAGCGCCAATGCAACGGGTAGCCTCAAGCGAGAACTTTCCGTCGGCAGAGGTGCTACCGTTTTTGATGCCCAGATCAGCCTCGATAGCATCGATCAGCTCCTGTGCGCCCTTCACGTAGCAAGCGGTGCCAAGGCAAACTGCAATGGCAACCTCGCCGTCGGGATTCAGCTTAAACTGAGCATAGAAGGAAATGATACCGTAGATCTCCTCCTGAGAGACACCGGTCTCGCGGGCAATGATCTTCTGCACCTCGGTGGGCAGATAGCCGTAGATCTCCTGGGCCTCCTGCAGAATAGGCATCATCTTGCCCATTGTGTCCTTGTACTTGGCACATACGGCAATCAGGCGCTCTTCCTGCTCTTTGGTACCGTGAAATTCGACCGTGGTCAATTTCTTTTTCATGGTGTTTGATACCTCCACAGATTTTTTTGTGTCGTTTCTCACCGTGCGCAACAAAGTTGCGTTGGCGCACAGTGCGAACTTTAACATTCTTGTTAATTATACTACAATCTTCACGATTTGTCCATACCTTTTGAAATTTTTATTTTGGAAAAGAGACCGTTTTCCGCACATTTTACACTTTATATACATTTGTCGTTGTAATTCCCTGCTTTATATAATAGGAAACGTTTTTTGTTATTTTGTTAGGATAAGATAACATTTTGCATAAATAACCGCCACACATGCACGATCTTCCCGTGCTTCCGAAAAATGTCATTTGTGAACAAAACGTGACTAAAGGCAAGAAAAGCACACATTGCATGATGCAATGTGTGCTTTTCTTAACACAAACAGTCCTCACCGACGGCGGCTATTTTGCTTGCTATGTCTTTGACTTTTTTCAAGAGCACGTTGATATTGCTCTCTGCGGCGTAGCAATGCCCAAACGCCGATCGCTATACAGATCAGAGAATGAATGTGGCCAAAGCTCATTCCCGCAAAAACGGCCGTGCGCTCTCTGAAAAATTCCAACGTAAAACGTATAACGCCATAAGACAACAAGATCAAAAGAGCCAAAATACCGTGATAAGGATTGAGCTTGCTCGCTTTTTCGTCCGCCTGGCCCCAAGAAAGCTTTGATTGCTCCAAATATAGCAGCACTGCTAAAATGGCCAGATCAAAGAAAATTTCAATCAGCGGAACAGGAAGATAAAATGGCTTCCCATTGATCATTTGCAAGCCACCGGCGCAGCAATGCGCAAAAAAGCAGCCAAAACGCGAGGAAGCGATCAAAACCATACCCAAGGGCGCTACAAAATCAAAAAGCTGAGCCGCTTTTATCTTAAAAATACGCGCCACGAGCGGTACAAACAACAAGGTGAGATAAACTCCGCCAAAAAGCGAAAGTCCACTCATATTAAAATCCCCCTGTCCGATGACACGTTCAATTCCATATAGCAATTTTGAGCCTAACACAGCCTGCACGGGCAAGATGATAGCAATCGCAAGCAATAAGGCAAAGCGAACACCGTACTGCTTACGACGGACAACAGCCAAGAGCACGGTAATGAGCGCTCCCAAGAGCATCATAAACCAACTGTGCGAAATGCCAAGTATGCTTGCTCTTTGAACCGCATAGCGCCCACCGTAGCCAACAAAAGGCAACGGATTTTCAACTACGAGCGTTTGTACGATCATCAAAACAGTAAAGCCAAGCACCAAAATCGCCAATACGCACGGAAGAATATATACTATTTTTTTCAAAGCATTCCCTCCTGCGTCAAAAATTCCCAAACGCCGCATGCTTTTCAAGCATGCGGCGTTGGTTTGTTAATTGGGGGTCAGAGCACCGTTTTCCACGGTAACACCCCATTGTTCTTCAACAACGGTTTCGGGCTCCGCCTGGATCGTAGATGCAATGATCTCCACCTTCAGGCTATACCCGTCGGGAGCGGCCACCAATTGCGTGCAATTGGTGATCAAGCTGGTCGTAACGTAAGGGGTCTCATCAAAATCATCCGCGTTGATGTCCACATCATCGGGCAGATTCTGGAGCGCCTTGGTATAATACCAAAAGCCATCAGCACCCTGCTTCCAGTTTGCGGTGTCATAGGTGATCGAATAATCGGTGCCAACCACGGGTGCAACGGCATAAACCGTTCCATCTGTAGCAACCCAATTGACCACAACGGCAATGCGCGCAAAGGACGGTGCATCGCCCATATTACCGACTACAGATTGAGCTGTAGCACTGCTGATGCTCGCCGGCTGAAAGGTGTTGGTCACAGAATTGGTCTTGGTGATGATCAGCGCCATCGTGCTACCCACAACGCCCAACGCCAAAACGATTGTCAGCGCAAGCAATACAACGGCTTTTTTGCCCTGCCACTTCAGAAATTTCAATTGCTTCATATCTGCCTCCTATTACCCTGCGTTGTAAGGGGTGTAGGAGTATGTGCCATAGCTATCGCCGTCAAGCCATTGCTCCACATTCATCGTCAAGGTAAACGTTGCCGTTCCGCCACCAACGGGCACAGTCGCGCTCTGAGCGGCCGTATCGGCATAACGCCAGGTCCAATCGCCGGAGACCTCGCTGACAGTATAATCGCCAACAGGAATATCACCTATGGTCACGGTCGCATTGGCCTTCACGGCAATGGTCATATCCACCTTCGTTGCATTGCCGGATACACCCTTGATATTCAGCAAAATATACTGATTGCTGTCGCCCTTATCCGTGTTGACGGTCAGCGTCAGCGTAGCATTGTTGGGCTCAAACTTGGCATAATACTTTGCGTTCTGATACAGCACAATGGGATTGTCGTTATCATCAAAGGCGCCGGTTTCATACGCCTTGGGCGTGATCACGTTGTTGGTCAACCCGTTAGAGCTACCTAAGGTATATTTGGGAGAGTCTGCACGAACGGGAACGGTGCAGGCCTCATCCTCAAACCAACCGACAAAGCGATAGTTCTCTGCATCGGGCAGCAGCGCCTCGGAGCCCAGTACGCCGGTACCGGTAGCAGCACCCACAACGTCCTGCGTGGTGATATTGAGTTTACCGCCCTCACCCACAAGCACGTAATCGATGACTGCCGTCAGCTCGGTATATTTAAAGATTACGGTATTGGTTCGCAGCTCACCGATCGCACTGTCGTCCTCCAGAACGATGGTGCGGTCTGCCGCTTCACCAACGACCTGCCAGCCCTTCCGCTCCAGATCAATGTAAGGCGCTGTAACCGTCTCCTGGTACACGCCGGTACCGTTAACGGTAGGTGCCAGCTCTTTCTTCCCTGTCGCTTCATCCGTATACTGTACCGTGTAATTGCAGACATTGCGATCATAGAAGAAATAGATCGTGGTACCCTTTGCCGTAACGGTAGATGTATAAACGCCATCGGTGGGTGACAATACAGTTTTCACAGTGTTTCCGTCATCATCAATGGTCCAGGCCTCTGCCCTGGCAAAGGTAAAGCCTACGATGTTATCTCTGGCAGCCTCGGGTGCGGTGGTAGCACCGATCTCGCCAATGATCTGAGACGAGGCAAATTCCGTGTAGGTTGCCCGATCTTCCAGCTCCTGTGTCTGATGAATGATCTTATAGTAAGCCTGCGTTTCGTTATAGGTGTAATAGAAATAGATGTGGTTATTGACGTAAGGATACTCCTGTGTATCATCCTTCGTGGCAGTCAACACCAAGCTCTTAGAATACGCATCAGGCAAAAACTTGGTCAGCGTTACAAAGTTCTCGGTCACGATCGCAAAATGCGTGGTTTCATCATTATGCACCACAACGCCGTCAGCAGGCAATCCGGCATCGTTCAACGCGGCGTTAAATTTTGCAATTTCCTCGTCGGTAGAGCCATCCGCGGGGAGATAGTGCACGTAATACTCCATTGCATCGTCATAGGTGTAATAGAAGGTATAGGTCACCTCGTCTACCGTATCGGGATCGTTATCGGTCATCAGGTTGACACTTGCGGTACGCATAGTGGGATAATAGTTGACCTGATACCCTTCATAAAGTGCGGTACCCGACTTAGCCGTAAAGGTCTTGCTCTGACCCGACAAGGCATAACCCATCTCGTCCTTTGCAATCTGGATCTCGTTGCCGGTAACAGGATCTTTGTACACATAGCTGACGGTATACTTTACGGTATCGCGAGAGCTCCATTTTGCGTACAGATCCATATCCTCTTTTACGGGAATGTTGTTAAAGAGGAACGCCTTTTCGGTATCCGGCACACCGTCACCGTCGGTATCAGCGTGATAGAAACAGCCGATAACCTCGGAATAGGGGTTGTACTCGAAATTGCCCAGATCAAAGTTGACCGTAGAGCCGTAAGGCACCTTCAAGGTCGTGTTCAGCAAGGCTTCACGATCGGCACCCTCGGCGGTCGGATCGGAATCATAAATGTTAACGGTATACTCGATCGGCTTCCAATAAGCAAACAGCATCAAGGGGCCGTCCGGCAAAGTGGAGTAAGAATAGATCTTAGTGGAGTCCGCGGGATACTCACTTGCATACCAGCCGCCGAATACGTAACCGTGCTGATACTGCTCAGGAACCTGTAAATCGGTTCCATCCAACAACGTTTCCGGCACGATCTCAGAGATCGGCATACCAAATTTGACCTTGGTATTCTCCGTTGCCGTCACACCTTCAATTGTGGTGGTTCCGGTAGAATCGTATATGACGATCGGTTTTGTCGTATCCGAATTGTAAAACTGTATATTCACACCGGTCGTGTTACGGTCATAGTAAAAGACGTAAACAGTACACATTTGACCGTTCAAGTTCATAGCGGGCTGCGAGGTATCGGTGGCAAGATAGGTCATTCCCAAGATTTCCTTTTGCGCAGGAGCAGCCGTCATAAAGAAGCCCTGGAAATGCTCCAACGCACTAGAATACCACTTGGTTGTCGTTGCCCCATTGTCGTCGGTGTTGGTATATTGCTGACGTGCCTCGCCGCTGGCAGAAAATGCAACCGCACCGTCACCATCTGTCTGATCAAGATCCTCAAACATAAAGTACACAACGTAGGGGGCTACATTAGTTTCATACGCCGCATCAATACGCATGTTATATGTGTAGCATAGATCCGCAATCATATTGGGGTATTTATAATACTGTACTACCGTCGGTGCATCTGTAGATTCGCCCAATTTGAAATTCCAGGCATAAAATGTTTGAGAATTCAGTGTTGCCCAACCAAGTTGCTGCATCATTTGATAATCAGGCCAAACAGTAGAAATATCTTGTTCATATTTAGCAGTGATCGTAAAAACAGTGGGATTTGTCTGCGCCGCTGTAGCATGTTTGGTGCAATCATGTGTTAAAATGCAAGGAGAATAGCAATCTGTGGTATGAACGTGCGTACAATTGCAGTAATCGTTATGCTCGTGTTCTTCCGTTTGGCAAGAATAACATTCACCTGTATGAACATGCTCTTCGATACCGCACTTGCTATAAACACAACCGTAAGTATGGTCATGAGTGGATGTTTTATCTATTTCACACTGATCCGGAGAAGCAATCGAGCCAGTTGCTAAAGCATCGCCTACAGAACTACCGCTACACCATTCCCTCAAGAGGGCCTCCAAACCACTTACCGTTTCCGATCTCAAGACATACCAATCGTTACCAATAAAAGCGTAATATTTTGCACTATTACGGCTTTCTTTTACCGCATAAATTTCGCCCTGCTTTGCTCTTGTAGGAATGCTTTCAGGCAAACTGGTTGCAGGGGTATCAGATTCCGCACCATAACACACCGGTGTGTGCACATGAACGCCGCAACACTTTATATTGTTTTCGTGGATGTGTACCGTTTTTGTACATGTCAAGGTACAATTGGCATCGTGCGTATGTGCTTTATCGCAAGTCTCACCCTCGCTCAACACACACTCATCGGTATGCACGTGCGTACAGTTCGGCGTTGCCATAATACAATCAACGCCATGGGTATGCGCATAAGGACAAGCGGTAGCAGTCGTCCCCGCCGCAATCGTGGTAGGGATTCTGAACTGCAAAGAGAATGTACGCCTCGTATAATACACGCTGATCGCAGTGGTACCGTTACCCTGCACCACCACATCGCCCGCTTCTGCGGTCTTCTCGGCATTGTAAACAAAGAATTCCTCGTCATCCACAGCATCGGTAATGGACGTAGGCAATGCGGCATAATTGACTGCATTGACCACGTTACCGGAGTAAACCATAGTACCGCCAGTATACTGACTGACCGTTTGCTTACCCCACAGAGAATAGTTACCGTCACTGGCATTTTCCTTCCAGTAAAGGACGGTAAAGGTGGTCTGCGTGCTGGACCAAATAGCCTCATAATGCAAATCACAGGTTACAACAATGCCCTTACGGTCTGCACCACTCGCAACCTCGGTGGGACCGACTTGGTATTCACTCATTTTATCCTGATCAGAATTGTTGTAAGTAAAGTTTACAGAATCGTCAGTACCTACCGTACAGGTCCAATCATAGGTAGTCTTATTATAGGTGCGCAGTGCGTACATCTTAAAGCCAAAACCGATACGCGAGGGTGTGTTGAGGTAGATTTCGGTCTTGTTACGCACGTAGATGGGGTCCTGACCTTGACCATTCACATCCAGCTTAAAGGAAACCAAATAATAATTCGCATCGTAATAAATGTAAATGGCTGTCTGCCCGTCGGGGGTTACCTTTTCGGGGATATAATACAGTGCGGTATAGCCATCGATGCTGATCGCAAGATCTCCGGGCACAGGCTCGCCCGTGGTACCGGTCTTGGTCGCATCTGTGCTATGCAAGGTATAACGGTCATCGTTGGGGTTTTGTACGTAGTGATAAATGGTATACGGAATACCGGAATTGGGCGTATACAGGATATAAATATCCGCATCGGCGCTTACGTTATCATAATTCAGCGCCAGGAAATATTCTCCGTTGACCTGCTTCAGCTCACAATCAAAATCGGTAGCCTGCAGGATGGGGGTATAACCGATCGACACAGGCAGCGGCGCATCATAAGCGGCTTGCCCCTTAGAAACAATAAGCGTACGGTCAGACTGCACCTTTTCGACATAATTGCCTGCCGCATCCACAAAATGGTAGTGGATGACCACGTTATAGGTGGTCGTATCCCCTTCAGCAAGCATACTGATCCCCGTGTCACCGTTGCCTGCGGCCGCAAGGGTCGAGGGGCCGCTCATTCCGGGTGCGGACATCAGCTGCAGCGGTGCATCATTCACAACCGTTGCAGAATCTGCCAGCTCTGTAGGCAGGGTATCTCTTACCGCATCCTCAGAGCCGTCATTTTTTACAAGATAAGAAATCTTGACCGTAACAGGATCGGATGCATAAGTAATGCCATCCAAGGTAGCCGTTGCACGCAGCTTGGCTCTGCCGTTTGCGTCCAGCAAGCTCGCCAACAGCGCATAGGTCACCACGCAATAGTCCTTGGTCTTATCACTGATTTTCACCCACAGATCACTTGCCGGATCTGCCAGAATTTGCCACTGCCACGTGGGGGTAGCATCCATATTTTGCGTTTTGGTGGTCAAGGTCAGCTTATCATCCTCGATCAAAGTGATCTCGGTTACCTTAGAACCGTTATAAAGCACCGTAACGGTCGGCAACAGCCCCTCCGCAAAAACGGAAAGAGGCAGGGAGAGCAGCAGTGTGACAATTGCCATAAAAAGCGCAATTTTTCTAACACGTTTCAACGTTTTTCTGGTCATATGCAATTCCCCCTTTCATTAATCATTCGCACTTTCGGGCGGCCAACCGATGGCCTCCATCGCGGTATTGGCATTACCGTTAGACTGCGTTGCCTCGCATCTCACGGTAAAATAAATTTCACTGTCCATAAATGCGTTGCCCATATCGGCAGAAAAATACACGTTCTCAAAAAGCGGAACGGTGGCACTTCCCGGCTCGAGAGGCATGTTATAGTAGTAATATCCGTCTTGATAGATCCAAAGACCTTCCACCTCGGGGGTGGTCACATCATCCAGATCAAAATCGCAGGAAATAAGGTCTTCCCACCGGGTGGGTAAAGAATCTGCCGGCTTATTGATGGTTTTTTCGATCTTGATGCGAACATAAACGGGCAGATTTCCGGCGTTCTTGATCTTTACGATCTTGCTTACACTGGTGGCAGGCATGATCTCTACCGGATTTATGTACGTAGTTTCGCCCTGATCGGTATTTTTCAGCTCGATCAGCTCAATATCAAGATTACCCGACACAATTTCGTTCTTATCATTATTAACGCCCGATGTAAAATAGGCGTAGGTCTGGGCCGAAAAAAGCACAATCGTTACAAATGCAAATGCGACCGCTGAAATAATGGCGTTTCTAATGCTTTTCTTTTTCTTCTTGGCAAGCTCCAAGGTCTTTGCCTGCTCCGCGCTCTCGCTTTGTTCAGCAAGCTCCAAAGTCTTTTCCTGGTCCACTTGTTTCGGCCTCCTTTCTTAAAAGTAATATAAATAATAGGTAAATTTCGTCTTTCGACAAAAAAGTGTGCTCCCGGATGCTCCGGGTGAGAAATAAGGGTAATTTGAGTGACAAAAAAGGGGGGGATGCGACCGCGAGATCCCAACAACACGCCATCGCGATCCCTACTCTTTTTTAATTGTCGTACTGTTTCCGATGCCGCCTTGCGGCATCGGAAACATTTACCTCAATGTTGAGGTAGGGATCTTAAGCGTTAGGAAGCGTATCGAATGCATCGAACGCTGCCTGGAGAGCAGTTACAGCATCGCTGAAACCGGCCTCCTGGGTTGCATAAGCAACCACGCTCAGCTTCAGGTTGTGGAACACTGCCATCTCGGCATTGTCCCAAGTGGTGGGAATCTCAACGTCCTCAAAAACGTTAGCGGTTTCGTTTTTCGCGATCGCATCGTTCTTGATCACGTAAATCGTGAGGCCGTTATCGGACACGCGAACGTCATAACCCGTCGTGGGAAGGCCGGTCAACAAAGCGGTGATAGCAACGGGAATGCTATCGGTATCGCCTGCTTTGTTGATGATAGTGTTGATATCTTTGCCATCCGCATGCGTAAGAGTGATTACGGCGCCGACATAGGCGTTCTCCGAGCCGGTATTGGTGATCACAACATTCTTTTCAATGGTCTGGCCGGGATACACGGAATCATCAGTCATCGAAAGAGTTGCTTCGTTGACCGTATCACCGTTGGCCGTCAAAGAAATATCAACGTTACCTGCGGTAAAGACGTTGGTGTACTGTTCGGTGTCGGTAAAATATGCGATGGACGAGCCTGCAATGGACAGCACTGCAAGGCAAACGGCCAATGCGATGATAAATACCTTCTTTTTCATTTGTCTTTATCCTCCGATAGGATTAGGGGTTTGCAATTTCCCATGCATCGGTTGCACTATCCACATTCTCGGACTGAACTGCATATGCAGTAAAGGTGAGAGTAGGCTTGGTTACATCCGTGATGGCATCCATCTGATCCTTGGTAACAGTATCCTTTACAGTTACCTTATCGCCTGCAAGAACGCTGAACTCCTGATTCTCAGCAGCTGCAGCAACATTGCGATAATACACACCTGCTTCAAGTTCAGTCCAACCGGTAGCGACTGCATAAGTGATGAAATCATCCAAATTTGCAGATTCATCAATTTTGACGAAAAGATAGCATGCCTCGCTTCCGCCTACAACAGTCACCTTGGGATCCTTGGCAATATCAGAACCAGGAACCATCTTGAAAGACTTGATCAAGTTTCCCGTTCCGGCAGTAGCATCGGTCTCGGTCAAGGTGATATCCACGTTACCAAC
Source organism: Oscillospiraceae bacterium (assembly GCA_015065135.1). Classification (GTDB taxonomy): domain Bacteria; phylum Bacillota; class Clostridia; order Oscillospirales; family CAG-272; genus Firm-07. The sequence continues at coordinate 65,797 of SVQY01000005.1, read as the reverse complement.
GGTAAAGGTGTTGACGACAGGATCGGTCTTGTCCATCAGGAAAGCCAGCGTGGTACCGAATGCGCAAAGGCAAACAACAAGGGTAAGTACAACTGCGATTAAAGTCTTCTTCATTTTTCAGTCTCCAATCATGATTAGGGGTTAGCGGGTGCGCCAAAGGTTTCGTTCCATGCTTCCGCGGCGGTATCAAAGCCTGCAGTCTGAACAGCATAGGCGGTAATAACGATATCGCCGGTAAGTTCAGCCAATTCTTCGTTGGTCACTTTTTCACCAATCGTTACCTTCTCGAACAGAACAACCTTGGTAACCGTAGTGCTCTTTGCAACTTTTGCTTCATACGCATAAATGCCATTTTCTGCATCAAGAACGTCCCAGCCTTTTGCATCGAGCTGTCCTGCAATCGTGGTAGCACCTTCAACAGCAGCAAGCGGATTAACCACCTTTACAAAAAGATAGCACTCATCGCTATTTGCGGCCACCGTAATGGTAGGATCCTTATCATAGGTACCATTGGGAACGAGGTGATATTCGTTTTCCTTAACTCTATCACCGGTCGTCGCCTTTCCCTGTGCATCAACAGGAGCCTCATCAAGAGTAATTGCGACATTACCAACAGTAAAAGTGTTAGTAACAACGTCCTTATCCGTCAGATAAGCAACGGTGGCGGCAACGGAGCCGACTACCAGAAGGATCGCGCAGCATGCAATTGCAAGAGCCATCAGGATCTTCTTCTTTGTCTTCATGTTTTTTCTCTCCTTTCTTCAGATTTTGTGTTGGGATTCAAATTTGGGTGGCGCCGACAAAGCCCCTTTTTGCTTTGTTCCAAGCGCCTATATGAGCAGCCTTTCGGCATAGCTCCGTAATTGGTCAGGACTTCTTTTCCCCGTTTTCGGGATCGTCCTTGTTTTCCGGCTCGGTAGGCTCAGCCGCACCGTCTGCCGTCGCGGCTATCTCGCCGCCCTTTTCTTTTTTGTCACTCTTGCCAAGCATCCCCGAGAAAAATGTGATCAGCACCAGCAAGAAGCAACCGCCAAACGCCATAATGCGGCCGGAGGGGGTCTGCACGTAATTTGCGATATACCCCAGCAACGGAATAGAGAACACCGGCCTGCCGACCACGTTGGAGGAGGCAAGATTTCCCTTCTCCGGGTCGCCGTCCAGCGTATCGTTGTTGTTGATACCGTAGGTGGTATACATCACGATGGTCTGGCCGTTTTTATCGGTGGCGTAGGATTGGATGATGGGGTCACCGTTGGCATCGCGCTTCGGGTTCCCGTGATCGTCCAGCTCGTAGATCGGTATGGGGCCGACCACGTTATAGATCCGGTGCGTGACCTTGGTGCCATCCGAGCCGGCAAGAAACGTGACCGTGTCACCGGGCTTGAGGTTTTGCGCCTCCTCGGGTGAAACGTCCACCAGATAGACCAGAGAGCCGGTTTTGATCTCGGGCTCCATCGAACCGGAAAGAACGATATGCGGCTCAAGGCCAAAAATTCTGACGCCGACCAGCAGCACGACAAAGATCACGAATAAAATCAACAACACAGTTGTTGTGATGTCAACAGACTTCTTTAACCACTTGGGCACGCAAGCACTCCTTTCCTCAACAATTCCGCTCTCCGTTGGGCGCAAAATCGATGATATATATAAATATATTTACACCAATTGTATCACCAAGTCCTTATAAATACAATACCTATCAACAAATTTATGCTTTTTAGAAACAAATTTTGTCAATTTGTTGATATTTGTCGGTCATTGAGGGCAAAATTTCGTTAAAATAACAATGCAAAATTTATAAAAATTTACATTTACACGCGATTTTTTATTCTTTTACTTGCAGGCTTTGCCTTGATTACTACCTATTTAATATACTGCCCGTCACTACGATGATGCAAAATTATGCATCCGATCACCTACATATGCACCACGCTGCCCCTTATATATAATGATGAGTTTTAAAATGAGCATACAACAAAAGCCCACGGCTATTTCCGGCCGCGGGCTTCGATCTTTTTTGTTCCGGGCAACTACGCCATCCTCCCGGATTTTTTTACATCATCCACACAGTAAAGTGCTTTTTGCGCTCTTCTCCGACAAAATCCTTGCTCATTTTTGGCAGAAACCTTCGTAACCACAACGGATGTTATGCTGCAAAATTCATCCTCACCGCTATCGCTTCGGAAGCTCCGGAACGAAAAAATCGATATTGCAAAAAACAAACTTAAAGCAGCCGGATCCACGGACAGCGTGCTACTCCCTTTCAGTCAAGCTTGCCGGAGCACTTTCGATCTCGCTCTTTACTTTCTTCTTGTCGTTTGGATGTTTTATACCCCGAGGCCGCAAGCAACCTCGGGGTATTTCTTCATTTGTCAAGATAATACTCGATGGTATAGAGATCCTCAGCAGCGTCCTGAATGCGATAGAGCTTCAAGTCGCCGGGCTCCAGATACACGGGCAGGGTCATGGCAGCCTCCTCGCAAAGCACCTGCTCGCCGTCCTTCTTGCTGACCTCATAGATATGAGAGGACTTTTTCAGCCGCAGAGACAACGTGGCAGTCTGTTCATAGTCGCGGTTCAGCACCATCAGATAGCGATTACCGTAAGGATCGGTATGCTCAGAGATTGAGGTGCGGGGCACCAGGCCGCTTGCCACAAGCTCGCTCTCCTCCAGTGGGGTGCGCAGTCCCTCCATAGCGGGATGGTCGGGCAACAGCGTTCCGTCGTGAATAACGCGATCACAGGTCAGCGCCATCAAGGTGTTGCCAAGATTTAAAAGCTCGGTGTTCAGGCGCTTCTGAGGTTCAAAAAACACACCTTCTCTGCCGGTTGCAGGATCCACAAACCCGTCAAATTCGGTATAGCACTCAATTCCCTTGCAGCCGTGCAGCACACCCGCGTGCGCCATAGAGCGCGCCATGTTGAAGTGGAAGGTGTAATAGACCTTATGCCACGGGAAGCGTTGTGCCTGATACCAGAAGCACATGGGGATATCGCGTTTTTTTGCGGCGCGGCGCACGATCTCCAGATCGCTCCACATGGTGGAATTATCCAGCTGGAGGGCGGCGTCGTACTCGGGCTTGCCGATGGGATAATAGTCAAAGGACATCTGGACGGGATCAATGGTGTCCAAAAAGCTGTCAATATAGGGAGCGTAGGCGTTATCCTCCCAACGGCAGTGACGGTTGTAGTCGGGATTTGCCACCGTATAGGGCAGCACGTCGGGGCGCACCTGCTCGCAGTAGTCCAGCATACGGCGGGTTTCGGTCAACCGCTCCTCGGTGATCGGCTCATCCCACAGGCAATATGCCTTGATGCATTTCCATTGCTTGGTATCCTCGATGGCACCCTCGTAATCATTCTTCTCACAAAAAACGTTCTTTCTGCCCATACCACCAAAGCGCTTTAGATCCTGAAACTGCACGTTTCCGCCACAGGCCTCTGCGGCACGGACGATCTCCATTGCCATTTTGCTGTCTGCCCAAAGACAGCCGATCAAATTAAAGCCTGCATCCACGCAGGTCTTGACCGCACGGCGAGTCTTGCGATAGGTATATTCGTTTTTTTCCTTCAACGACGTTTCCATCGGGCCTGCGCTGGCAACGCTGATCAAAAGATTATCCTGCTTCCAGACACGGCGGGGGTTGCCGACAGGCTTTCTCCCAAGTAATTTGTGTTGCATGATAGGATCCTCCAAAAAAGAATTTCTCATTCCTTGCAGCCTTTCTCGATTTAGCCTCATTGTACCACAGAAAAGCACTTTGCGCAAGCCAAATCGTCACTTTTTGCATCTTTCTTTCTGCTCTTGACAATCCCCCTTCCCCATTATATAATGAAGCTATCAAAACAAGAGAGGTACGACCATGAAGATCGCCTGCTACACCGACATCCACAACCAACAGACCATGCTGCAGATCCCCACCGTTCTGCGCGGCTCGGCGGTAACCGCCATCGAGCTGACCAAAAAGGAGTGGGGCAAGGCGGATATTGCCCTCATCGGCGGCGATAACGTCTCCGATTACCCCCATTGGAACAAATCCTGCGCCCTGCCCTACAAGAACTGGCTGGATATGAAGCGCACCATGGTGGAGGCCTTTGCTACGGTGGCAAAGGACAGTCGCGTGCTTTACGTGGACGGCAACAACGACCTGATCCTGGGCGACCTCCCCACCAAGGAAAATCCGCCCTACAACACCTGTGAATTCTATTTCAGCGGCCCTATGAAGGAGACCCTCGGCGTGCTTGCCGAGGAGGACTATATCGCCAAATATGCCGCCTCTAAGGGTGAGCAGGCAGGGCTGCACCTGCTCTGCTTCCACTATGTGGTGGACGGCATCGACTTTTTTGGTCTGAACATTGACCCCGACGATGCCTTTAACAACCACGATTGCAGCTATAACGACGAAGCCCTGCAATGGTTGAAACGCAAGCTTGCCGAGGCCGACCCCGAGGGCAATAAGCTGATCTTTGCGGTGGGCCATCTTTCCGCCACCACGGTAAAAAACGAGGAAAGCATCGTAGAGACCATGGGCGAGCGCCACAAGAACGCCCTTTACGACGCCTTCTCGGGTCATAGCAACCTGTTCTACCTCTACGGTCACGTGCACGGCCAGGGCTACACCCATGCCGAAAGCTGCACCGCCGTGCTGCATTTTGATGAGACGGGCAAGCCCTATCCCCTGCCCAAGGGGGTGACCGATAGCCGCGAGGTGCTGAAAAAGGACGACAAGGTAAGCTTCCACACGGTGCACATGGGCGGACTGCGCCCCTTCTATCAGGTGGTGGACGGCGTGAACCTGTATTTTGAGGAGGACAACCTCCGCGGACAGATGCCCTGGGACGACCGCAAGCATTCCTACCCCTCCACCGCCACCCCAAAGCTGGCACAGTATCTGCTGATCGAGACCTTCGACGACCGTGTGGAGTTCAAATTCCGCAACACGGGCAGCTTTGAGGGCTTCACCCCCACAGATATCCCCACCCCCTACACCGTTTGGCTGAAATAAAAAGAACAGCGCCGCTCCGAAACGAAGCGGCGCTTCTCTTATCTCTTGGAGTTTTAGCAATACCGTTTGATATCGTAAATATCGTTAAATATCGTATGATTTCGTAGCTTTATCGTGTGATTTCGTGCGATATCGTGAATATCGTGAGTATCGCCCTATAAAGTGTTGCACCAAATTTGCACCAAAAATCACACCAACAGTTATCGCTGTAGCTTGGCAAAAAATCATATTTGTCTATGGTGTAGCTTGAAAATATTTGGATTCTATCATATCACCAAACAGATGTCCGACATCACCTACATTCTCAACAAACACCCCCTCGGAGTCAAACACGTTGCAATCTCCATAATAAAAGGTTTTGTTATTGTCGTCTGTATAGGTACATCCAAATAAAACAATCATATTGCCATTGCTTTGATGTAAGACTAATGTTTTTCCCATCGGTTCGTTCAAGGCAGTTCCAAAGACCAGGTATTCATCCTCTGCTATATCATTCAAAATATTTTCAAAATCAGATTCATCCAGAGTCGCAATTAAAGTTGCCTTGTTAAAATCGAATCTTGGTTTTTCCTTTCCATTGATGCGAAGAAGTTCGGGATCTTCATTTTTGTAATCATAGAGTTCAATTTTCACCGTATTAGCGAACAGCTCATCTCTATCAATATGATTTGTTCCCGGGTCACAACCGACGAGAAGCAAAAGACAACACAAGACACATATAAATGATAATACCTTTTTCATAAATTGTTTCACCTTTTTAGTTCAAGTTTATGCACCAATTGTATTATACCATAATTTTCAACAAAAGTAAATAGGACGGCGGAAGAAAATGAATTGACGGCAAGCCGTCATGAATTGAAGCCTTGCGGCTTCATGATTTGAAATCTGCGATTTCATGAATTGAATTGCCCTGTTTCTCTAATGCCGCAGGCAATTCATGCACTGTTGTGCAATTCATGGCGTCAGCCAATTCATGCCCGCAAGGGCAATTCATTGTTCTCCAAGAGATAACAAAAAAGGCTCTGCAGTTGCAGAACCTTTTTTGCAAGTTTCGACCAAAGGTCGAAATTATCTCTTGGAGAACTGAGGTGCGCGACGTGCGGCCTTCAGACCGTACTTCTTTCTCTCCTTCATACGAGGATCGCGGCGCAGGAAGCCGGCAGCCTTCAGGGCAGCGCGGTAGTTCACGTCAGCCTGCAGCAGAGCGCGAGCGAGGCCGTGGCGGATAGCGCCTGCCTGGCCGGAGATACCACCACCCACAACGGTAGCGATGATATCGAACTTACCGGCGGTGCCGGTAACGCCGAAGGGCTGGTTTACGATAAGCTTCAGGGTCTCGAGACCGAAATAATCGTCGATGTCACGGCCGTTGATGGTGATCACACCGGTGCCGGGAACGATACGAACGCGAGCGATGGACTTCTTTCTTCTACCGGTACCGTAGAAGTAAGGCTTTGCACTGGTATACATTCTAAATTACCTCCCTTTCCGAATTACAGCTCGATGGGCTTCTGAGCAGCGTGGTTGTGCTCAGCACCGGCATAGACCTTCAGACGGGTGAAAGCCTTTGCGCCAAGAGTGTTGTGGGGGAGCATACCCTTCACAGCCAGCTCCATAGCCATCTCGGGACGGGTTGCCATCAGGGTCTTGTACTGGATCTCCTTCAGACCACCGATGTAACCGGAATGGTGACGATAGTACTTCTGCTCCAGCTTCTTGCCGGTCAGAACAGCCTTGTCAGCGTTGATGATGATAACGAACTCGCCGCAGTCAACATGGGGGGTGAACTCGGGGCGATGCTTGCCGCGCAGAATGTTAGCGGCAGCTACGGCAGTCTTGCCAAGGGGCTTGTTGGCAGCGTCGATGACGTACCACTTACGCTCAATGGTCTCAGCCTTTGCCATAAAAGTAGACATTGCAATTTCCTCCAGATTTATTTTGAATTTTTTCGGACTTGCACATTATATCATAAGGAATTTGGCTTGTCAACCCCTTTTTTGAAAAAAATTCGATTATTTTGATTTAGCAACATCATACCTCGTTTTTTCTCGCTTTTTCATATGTTTTCCTCGCTTTTTCAAAGCCGCCGTATCAAAAAAATTTTTGTGTTATTTTTTTCTTCCTCTGCATAATATGGAAATAATCGCTTTTAGAGGAGGTAGAAAACATGATCAACACCTATGTGCCGGAGGGAATGCGGCTGCATACCGCCGCCAACAAGGAGGCGCTTTCCTCGGTGGAGGCATTGGAACGGGCCTGCTATACCGGGCAGGTGCTGGAGGCCCCTGCTCTGCTTTGCGACAACCGAATGCGACTGCACGTTGACCTTGGCTGTATGCGCGGCATTATGGATCGCGAAGAGGCGCTCTGGTGCCGCCCGGGCGAGAGCATCAAGGATATTGCGGTCATTACCCGCGTAGGCAAGCCAATTGCCTTTCGGATCCTGCGATTTGAAGAAAAAAAGGGAGAGCGTGTGGCGATCCTCTCACGCAGAGCGGTACAGGGCGCGTGCGTGGCCGAATTCTTATCCACATTGCGCCCGGGCGACATCATTCCTGCAAGGGTGACGCATCTGGAAAATTACGGTGCCTTTGTGGATATCGGCTGCGGCATTTCTTCCCTACTCTCCATTGATTGCATCTCTATTTCGCGCATCACACATCCGCGCGAGCGACTGGCCTGCGGCATGCAGATCCTGGTGGCGGTCAAAAGCATTGATACCGAGCTGAAGCGGATCTTTGTAACGATGAAGGAGCTGCTTGGCACTTGGGAGGAAAACGCCGCGCGCTTTGAGGCGGGGCAAACGGTGATGGGACGGGTGCGAAGCATTGAGAGCTACGGCATTTTTGTGGAGCTGGCACCCAATCTTGCGGGACTTGCCGAGCTACGCGGCAGTAACGGAACTCCTGCCGCCACTGCTGTGGGGGATCTTGCCGCCGTTTACATCAAAAGCATTCTGCCCGAACGAATGAAGATCAAGCTGGTGATCATCGATTCCCGCGCCGAGGCAGAATTCCCGGAAACACCAAAATACTTCATCGATCCGGAGGAAACACCTCATCTGGATCGCTGGGAGTACTCTCCCGCATCCAGTCTGCGATTGATCGAAACTGTTTTTTAACGCAAAAAGCACGGCATAGCCGTGCTTTTGCTGTTTTATTCATAAATTCTGATCTCGAAAATGCGAGCATCGGGAGTACCGTTGGTGGCAAGAGCGCGAACGGTGACCGTATCGCAGCGCACGCCGTCAAAGCAGACGCGGCAAAGGCGCTGATAGTTGCCGCGGATCTCCTTTGTTGCCACAGTCTCGCCGCTCCGGGAAAGGATCACGTCAAAATCCTTCAGCAGCTCTGCGGGAATACCTACTACCTGCTGCTTCTGACGACGGGAGGACAGAGTGATCTTTTTTTCCAGATCGAAATTGGAGTCAAAGGTCAGCTGCACCGTTCTGACCGCGGCAGGTGCCGTCAGCGCAAGAGTCAAGGTCTCACCGTTCTCGGCAAGTCCTACGGAGCGCCAGGCATTTTCCTCGCTGCCCACACGGCGCGAAACGCCGCTGATGACCTTCTTTGCATCAAAGCCCTGCTGTGCGCTGCTTGCCGTCACAGCAGCGCCGCGCGCCAGATCCGCCGTGTCGGTGTTGATGTGATCGGGCAGATAGCAATCATCCTTCAAAAGTGTTTCCTGCAGGGCTGCGATCTCCACATCGCGCACGTTGGTCTTTCCGTTTCGGGTCAGCTGCGCGGCTGCGGTACCGATCGCCTGTCCACCGATGGCGCAGGTGCCCATAACGCGGGAGCTTGCCATCGCCAGCTTGCTGGCGCCCATGCAGCGACCGCCTACAAACAGATTGGAAAAGCCCTTGACACAGTAGGAACGGTACGGAATATCGTACGCCCCGGGAACCTCGTACACGAAGGAAGGGATCTGATCGAACTTGAACAGTCCCACGTGATTATCAATATGCCAGCCGCCGTATGCCACCGCATCGGCGAATTTATGTCCCTCCAGAAGATCGGTCTCACAAAGCATATAGTCGCACTCCACGCGACGGCTCTCACGGGTACCGGGCAGCATCCCCACCCAGATCAGCTCAAAATTCTCAGCGCCGTGATCCCCACCGTTTTTGATATGATCCCAAACGCCGTAGACCGCGCGAACAAGCTGATCGCGTATCTCCTCATATTCCTCAATGATATTTTCCTTCTCGCCGGGGATCTCGATCCACCAATAGCCGTAATCCTGAGCATAACCGTCAAAGAGCATACGCCGCTCCTCGGCAGTAGTGCTTTCCAATATCTCCTTGGGTATCTCCTGAGAGTGCTTGCGGTATTTCAGCTGCTCCTCGGTAAAATGCATAGCATCCACGGGCGGAACAAAGGGCACGGGATGACCTCTGTCAGCCGCCTTGAACAGCAAGGTGTTGCCCATACGATCATGATTGGACTTTTCGGGAGCGTGCAGCTCTCCGAATTCGGATCTTGCCTCGCTGCCGGTGCGGAAGCTTGCCCCTGCAAAGGCAGAAAGCGTACCGTTGCCGGTGCAATCCGCAAAAAAGCGCGCCGTGATAAAAAGCCTTTTCTCGGTGGACATCTGATACGCCTCGATCTCCTTCACCATTCCCTGCTCGGTCTTCACGCCGAACATGGTGGTATTCAGATAGACGGTCAGTCGCTCCTGCCGCTTGACCGCGTCAAAGAGCACCGCATCCCAGATAGAAAAATTGTAGCTATCATTCACGCGCTTGTTGGAAAGCATCAGCTCGTGAAGAATACCGCCCTCCGAAAGGTCGGGCTTTTGCATATTGGCGGTAGCACCGCAAACGTGCATACGGATCTCGCTGCTGGCATTGCCGCCAAGCACGGGACGATCGTGGATCAGCGCCACCTCGGCACCGTTCCTTGCCGCCGCCATAGCGGCACAAATTCCGGTGAGACCACCGCCCACCACCACAAAGTCATAATGCGCTCTGCATACGTCCTGCGAAAACATAAAGATCCTCCTTTTGCGTTCTTTTCGGGTCTATTGTAACGCAGATCTGCGGCGCGGTCAAGTGAAACGGACAAAAAAGAATGTATGTTTCATTACTTTTTGAAAAAAGCAAACATTCAAAACGTATGTATTGATTTTTTTATCAAAATGCGCTATAATGAGAAAAAGAAACGGAGGTGATGTGATGGCAAAGCGATATCTGGAGATCCGACGGGAGATCTGCCGCAGGATCGACAGCGGCGAGTGGCAGGTGGGATACAGGCTCCCCAAGGAGACCGAGCTTTGCGTGCAATTTGACGTGGGGCGCACAACGGTGCGCCACGCCCTTTCCGCTCTGGTGGAGGAGGGCAAGCTCCGCCGTGTCAAGGGCACGGGCACCTTTGTCAGCCGTCCGCAGATCCTGGAAAAGACCACCTTTTTTATTCAGAGCTTTGCAGAGGAGCTGAAAAGCCAAGGACTTTCCTGCAGGACCGAGGTGCTGGAGTGCCGCACGCTGCGCAGCACCGATCCTGCCGTCTATGAAGCATTACAGTTACCGGAGAGCTCCTCCGTGTGGAAGCTGCGCCGCCTGCGCTATTCGGACGAGCTGCGGGAAAAGGGTCCTATCACCCTGACCGTTTCCTATTTCCCGACGGAGATCGGCAAACGGCTGGAGGGCTATGATTTTGAGACCGTCTCACTTTACAATGCTATGCAGGAGAGCCGCACCGTTCGCGCGCGGAGCGAAAAAACAGTCTCCGCCACAAGGCTGCCGCCAAAGGATTGCCGCTTACTTTCCGCCGACACCGAGGATCTTTTTCTTGCGGTGACCTCGGTCTCCTTTGACCGCGAGGGACACCCCATTGAGTACTGTGTCAGCCACTTCCCCGTTGACCGCCACACCTTCCGCCTGCACGTGGTGACCGACGGCGAGGGATGAAAAAGAGCCGCACAAGTTTTGTGCGGCTCTTTTTCTTATATTTCGTTCATCATTTTGCAAAGATACGCGCGGTGACCTGCCGCAAGCAGGGCATCCTTTGCCGCTGCGGCCTCCTTCTCGGTGGAGAAAATGCCCCACACAGAGGGGCCGCTGCCGCTCATCATGGTAGCGAGTGCGCCTTTTTTCAGCATCATATCCTTGATCTCCCCTACCACAGGACGAATGGGCATGATCACTTCCTCGAACATATTATAAAAGCACCCCGTTGCGGCCGTGATACTTCCCTCTCCCATAGCAGAAAGCAATGTAGCGGGAGTAGCCGTTACATTGGCGAAATCACCGTATTTCCTGTCCAGCTCACCAAAGGCCGCAGGCGTAGAGACCCCCTCTCCCCCGATGGCGACCACCAGTACACCGTCAAGACGGTTTTTCACCGGCTCCATGATCTCCCCAATACCGCGGCAAAGTCGGGTGCCACCCACTATGCAAAAAGGCACATCGGCTCCGATCGTGGCACCGATCTCGCACAACTCCGCCTCTGTGAAGCGGTTGCCGTCCAGCAGATTCAACGCCTTCAGCATAGCTGCCGCATCCGCGGAGCCGCCACCCATACCGGCTTGCATAGGTATCTCCTTTTGAAGTCGCACCGACACGCCGAACGGCTTTCCGCTTCTCGCAAAATACGCCTTGGCGGCACGGCAGATGAGATTGCTTTCATCCGTGGGCAATATCCCCCCGGTATCCAAAAGGATCCCCTGCTCCTCTACTCGCTCCACCGTCAACATATCCGCCAGCGAAACGCTTTGCATCACGGTCACAAGATCGTGATAACCATTGGGGCGCTTGCCTGTTACGGTCAGATACAGATTGATCTTAGCATAGGCTTTCATTGATAATACAGACATAGCATCCTCCCTTCGTGCGATTATTTTTAATATACCACAAATTTCCCACTTTTTCAATTAAATATGTAAAAAATATGTTTTTTTATTCGTATTATAGGATTTATGACTTGACGAAAATGAGAAAATGGGTATAATATATATTACAACTTTTTAATGAAAGCAAGAATTGTCAGAAAAACATTCGGAGGTAAACAATGCCCGAAAGAGAAACCATCGGGAATCAGGAGCCCACTCCAAAGAAGCCGAAAAGAGGCTGGCAACATATCATTGGCATCGCATTGCTCGGTATTCTGACCGTGATGCTGATCGTCAACTTCGGTGCGATCAAATCCCCCTTTATGCGCTTGCTGGATATCACCACGCCTATCATCATTGGTCTTGTTCTGGCTTATATCCTGAATTTCTTTCTGCGCTTTTTTGAGGTCAAGCTCTTCAAGAGAATCAAAAAGCGTACCGTAAACCGCGTCATTTCCATGATCCTCTCCTACCTACTGCTGCTGGCTATCCTTGCCGGTATGCTGGCGCTGATCCTGCCGCAATTGATCAAGAGTGTGGAATCCTTGGGTCAGAACGCCAAGCTCTGGGCAGCGGGAGTGCTCAATTCCATCAGCAATCTGCTGGATAAGCTCCCCTTTGAGCTGCCTGCAGAGACCAAGGCCGCCATTACCTCTCTATTGGATATTGACGTATTGCTGGATAAGCTGATCTCCTTCCTGGAGTCTCAGCTGGATGGCATCATCGGCGGTATCAGCGGCGGCAATGCCGATGCGCTGTCTAATCTCAATCTCGGCAACACCTTTGCTACCATTTGGAACGTACTGCGCAGCAGCGTGGGCACGTTGGCCGATATCATTGTCGGTATCTTCATCTCGGTATATGTGCTGCTCTCCAAGGAGCGACTGAACGCAGGCTGCCGCCGCGTATTTCGCGCCATCTTCTCCGATGCGTGGGAAAAGCGCGTGCTCTATTATATCGGTCAGGCACACCGCAAGATCGGTGGTTATCTGATCGGCAAGATGATCGACTCCACGCTTGTGGGTCTGACCTGCCTTATCTTGTTCCTGATCTTTGATATTCCCTTTGCCGTGCTGATCGCCGTTATCATCGGCGTCACCGACTTTATCCCCTTTTTCGGCCCCTTTATCGGTGCGATCCCCTCGGGCATCATCATCTTTATCGTGGATCCGCCCAAGGTGCTGCTCTTTGCTCTGCTGATCCTTGTGGTACAACAGATCGACGGCAACATCATCGCGCCCGCGATCCTGGGTGATAGCACCGGACTCTCCTCTCTCGGCGTTATCATCGCCATTACCGTGATGGGAGACATCTTCGGCATCCCCGGTATGCTGATCGGCGTGCCTATCTTCGCGCTGATCATGACCATTCTTGGCGACTTCATCAAGAGCCGCCTGCGTGCCAAGGGACACGATACCGATCTGAAGCAATATTATCCGGCGGATGCCTTTATCCGACCGCAGGATGAGAAAAAGGACGAAAACACCCTGACGCAGAAATTCGTGCACTGGGTCCGCACCGTTGAGACCGAGCAGGAGGGCGTGGATTACAAGCCCTCTCGCCGCCACAGCATCGGGCGCGCCATCCGTCGCTTCTTCCTGACCGTTGGTCGCTTTATCCACCGCCTCTTTTCTGTCAAACCGATCCCGGAGGACAGAAGCGGCTCGATCTTCTCGGATATTGCGCAAAACGGTATGCGCACCAACCGCCTGTTCTGGCGCACGGTGGGCTTCAGCATCATTACGCTTGGCATCTATCCCTTCTATCTGGTAGAGGTCATTGCGCAATGCACCAATATTGCTTGCCGACACGATAGAAGACGTACCTGGGGCATCGTGCCTTATCTGTTGCTCTCTGTCGTCACGCTGGGTATCTTCCCCCTGATCTGGCATTGCAAGGTCATCTCGCGTATGCGCAACTACTGCGAGCGGAAGGGCACCAGCTGCTGCATCACCCGTCGCTTCTATCTGTGCTGGGCCATTCTCGGCTTGCCGCTGCTGGTCGGTCCCGCCATCGCGTTGGCCCGCTTCCTGCGCGGCTTCAGCCAGATGTGTACGACCTACAACAGTACGCACACCTTCCCGCTCTCTCCCGAGAATTTCAAGCTGGAGGAGCAGGTACTGCGCGAGCCTCGCCCGCACCGCATCCCTCTGATGGATCAGATCAACGAGGGTATCGGAGAGGTAAACGAGGAGGAAGAGACTGCAACCGACCCCACTGTCGATACCGAGGCTCCCACCTCGGAAAACTAACGGCAGCATCCATACGAAATTCGAGGGCCGATCGAAGCTTCGATCGGCCCTCCCCATTCAGGAGGTAAATCATGAACGAAAACGAAAAAAAGACCGGCGGTATCTCGGTCAATACCGAGAACATCTTTCCGGTCATTAAAAAATGGCTCTATTCCGAAAAGGATATCTTTCTCCGTGAGCTCGTCTCCAACGCCACCGATGCCGTTACCAAGCTGAAGCGTCTGGAATCTCTCGGTGAGATCCCCGCCTCCACCACGCCCTATCGCATTGATGTGGTACTGGATAAGGAAGCCAAGACCCTGACGGTCGAGGATAACGGCATCGGTATGACCGAGGAGGAGCTGAAGAAATACATCTGCTCCATCGCACTTTCCGGCGCCGTAGACTTCATCCAGAAATACGAGGGTGACGGCGAGGGCGGCAAAAACGGTATTATCGGACACTTTGGCCTCGGCTTTTACTCTGCCTTTATGGTCAGCGACACCGTAGAGATCCACACGCGCTCCTATACCGATGCTCCTGCCGTCCATTGGACCTGCTCCGCCGACGGCGAATACGAGATCGAGGCAGGTGAGCGCGCGTGCCGCGGCACCGAGATCATCCTGCACATTGCCGAGGAGGAGACCGAATATCTGGATGCCGGCAAGCTGCGCGAAATGCTGCGCAAATACTGTGCCTTTATGCCGGTAGAGATCTATTTCGACGATGGCAGCGAGAAAAAAGAGGAGGAGAAGGAGGAGCCGATCAACGACACCCTCCCCCTCTGGCAGAGATCCCCTGCCGACTGTACCGATGAGGACTATAAGGACTTCTACCGCAAGGTATTTGCCGACTTTAAGGAACCTCTCTTCCAGATCCACATTAACGCCGATTATCCTCTGAATTTCAAGGGCATTCTGTATTTCCCCCGTATCGCCAGCAATTATGAGTCGCTGGAGGGGCAGGTCAAGCTCTACTACAATCAGGTCTTTGTAGCCGACAACATCAAGGAGGTCATTCCCGAATACCTGCTGATGCTGCGCGGCGTGCTGGATTGCCCTGAGCTGCCGCTGAATGTTTCCCGCAGCTATCTGCAGACCAACAGCTATGTAAACAAGGTCAGCGCCCACATCGTCAAGAAGGTCGCAGACAAGCTGGTCTCGATGCAGCGTGAGGATAAAGAGGCCTATGCCAAGGTCTGGGACGATATCAAGACCTTTGTGGAATACGCCTGCATGCGCGATGACAAGTTCTGGAGCCGTACCAAGGACGTGCTGCTGCTGAAGCAAAACGACGGTACGCACGTAACGGTACAGGAATATCTGGATGCCGCCAAGGAAAAGCACGAAAACACCGTATATTACACCACCGATCCCTCGCTGCAGGCGCAATACGTGGCTATGTACGAGGCCGAGGGCATTTCGGTCGTTTGCTTTGACAGCCTGCTTGACACTCAATTTGCCGCGCTGATCGAAAGTAAGATGAGCGGTGTGAAATTCGTTCGCGTGGATGCTGATCTGGCCTCTGTGCTGAAAAATGAAGGCTCTGCCAACGAGAACGAGGAGCTGCGCACGCTGTTCCGCGCCGTTAGCGGAAACGAGCAGCTGAACGTGAGATTTGAAGCGCTGAAGGATGCAGACATCCCTACCATCCTGAACGTTTCGGAGGAATCCCGCCGTATGGAGGACATGATGCGGATGTACCGTATGAGCGGCGAGGATGCAATGCCGCCCTTCCCCACAGATACCACATTGATCGTAAACACCACCTCGCCTCTTGTGGAAAAGGTGGCTGCTATGCAAACGGCCGATGCTGAAAAGGCAAAGGGCTTTGCCTCCTATCTCTACCGCCTGGCCGTGCTTTCTCAGCGCCGCTTCAATGCCGAGGAGATGCAGGAGTTCCTGAAGGATAGCTACCGCATCCTTACCGAGCTTGCAAAGTGATGAGAAATCGCATTCCGGCCGAAAATCTTGCCATATGGCGTACCGCCGCTACAGAAAACCGCGAGCTGCGCCATCTGCAGCTTTCAGCTATGGCGGCCGAGGCACATGACGAGGCCCTTCCGGATGGATTGCTGTCGGATGCCGAGACCGGCGACGGCCTGTTGGCAGCGATGGCTGCCGATGAGCGAATGGCCTACTGCCGCGCGCTGATCGCCACGCATCCGACACGTGCGGTGTCTGTGCCGTCCCCGACAAGCATTCCTGCCGCGCCGCGCGTAGCCACGCTTTCCGGTCAGCTGTTTGCGGCGGCATTTGCGCGCTTTGCCACCGCTTTGCCTCACGCCACGCCGGTGTATCTTTCCTCTCTCGGCGAGCTACTGGAGGAAAATTCCGCCGGCGGCGCTGACTTTGCCGTTTTTCCCATCGAGGATACCAAGGGCACGCATTTCCTGCATTTTTACGAGGAATTTGACCGCTTGGAGCTATCCCCCGTGCTGGGATGCAGCGTTTCTTTGGCAAACGGAGCCGAGGGCAGCCGATTTTTACTGCTTTCCAGGCAGTATCGCCCTTCTCCTTCTCCGCTTTGCCGCCAAACGGTGACCTACCGCCTGCCCGGTGAGAAGCAAAGGCTGCTTTGCGAGCTGCTGACCGCCGCCGACCTTGCGGGATTGCGGCTGCGGCGCCTTGACGCGCTCCCTGCCCCCTACCCCGAGGATAGCTACGCCTATTATCCGGTTTTTGACGGCAGCGACGATGCCGTGATACGGATGAACACCTATATTGCGTTCTTTATGCCCCGCGCGGCCGTATTGGCGCAATATGCTTACTTAAACGAAGGAGACTGATATGAAAAAGCTTCGCTACATTCCGCGCGGCGTCTGCTCCCGCGCCATCGAGATCGAGCTGGAGGGCGATACCGTACAATCCGTGCGCTTTGAGGGCGGCTGCTCCGGCAACACACAGGGCGTTGCCGCTCTGGTGCGCGGCATGAAGGCCGCGGAGGCGATAGAACGCCTCTCCGGCATTCGCTGCGGCTTCAAATCCACCTCCTGCCCCGATCAGCTGGCCTCTGCGCTGCGGATGGCTATGCAGCAGGAATAAAAAAAGACGGAGGTCAACTCCGTCTTTTTTTATTCCTGCTCCGCCTCCTCGGCGGCAAGCGCCTCCTCGCGCAGCTGCTCCTCAAGGGCAGCAAGGCGGAAGCGCATGGTCAGCAGACCCCAGGCCAGATAAAGCGCAGCCAATACAAAGGCAAGGATCGCACCCATCAGAAAGACGATCTCCTCGGCCTCGATCAGCGATACCACGATGATAAAAGCGCCAAAGATTGCCTTAGGCAGCTCTCTTTTGAGCATTCTGCCGCGCTCCTCGACCAAAAGGATACGCACGATGGGCAGCAGAATGGTAAAGATACCCAGCACCAGCAGGATCACCTCGCCGCGCAGGAGCATCAGCAAAATACCCAGCAGGATGGCAACAAAAGACATCAGCAGGCTGATCCATTCTCCGCGCCGTCTGATGCGCACGAGAGAGTAGAAAAAGGGCGCAAAATTCAACACAACGGTCATCAGACCCACCGCGATCAGCAGCACGTCAAAGACCTCTCCGGCATATTCCCTGCCCACCAGAAACAGCACCCCGATCAAGACACCGATCAGCGAGCTGAGCACCAGCCGCAGGAGATAATATCTGCGATAGGACCGCATTACATTTTCCTGTTCCATTACGATTTCCTTTCATCCAAGGCAGCAAGGTAAGCAGCAACCGCCGGAACCACCAGATTATCCGGACTTTCACCCGCTCTGACAAGCTCGCGCACTCTTGTGGAGTTGACCTGCTCGTAATCATCGGCAGCCTGCAAAAAAACAGTGACTGCACGGGGATTGTGGGCCAGATTCCACTCTGCCATTTTTTCCTCATAGGCACGATCCTTTTCGTTGCGGATGCCCTTCACGATCACATCGGCTCCCAGCTGATCAAAAAGGTCGATCAGCAGCCCCTCGGAGGAGATCACACGCACGCGATCCAACCCCGCTACGGTCAGCTCGGCCATTTCGGTACGCTCCTGCAGCGTATGCTCGTAGTTCTTCTGCTCGTTGACCATTACGGCAACAACGACCTCGTCATACAGCGTCAAAGCGCGCTTGATGATGTCCAGATGACCCACCGTCATCGGATCAAAGCTGCCCGGTATCAATGCAAGACTCATAAAAGCTCCTCCTTGGACGTCAGCAGCGTGATGTGTGCCACGCCGTAACGACTCTGTTTTTCTACGAAATAAAGGCTCTGCAAGGCGGCATCCTGCCCAAACACGTCATCGTAGGTGGCCGTTTCGACCGCCACGATCGCGCCGGCTGCAAGCAGCTTGCGATCGTGCAGCAATGCAAGGCAAGGCGGCACCAGACCTGCCGCATAAGGGGGATCCAGAAAGACAAGATCGAAGGGTGCGCCGCTATATCCCTTCAAAAAGGAAATAGCATCGCTGCGGCGGATCGTGGCGCGCTCGGCAAGATGCGTTTTTTCCGCATTGCGATGCAGGATGCCGATCGCCTCGGCAGAGGCATCCACAAAGATCGCCTGCATCGCACCGCGGCTCAGCGCCTCCAGCCCCAGCTGACCGGAGCCTGCAAACAGATCCAGCACACGCGCCCGCAGCGGCTTTTGCTGCAGGACCGAGAACAGCGCCTCCTTGGCACGCTCCGAGGTCGGGCGCGTTGCCTCGCCCGGGAGGGTATATAAGTGCGTACCGCGGGCGCTGCCCGTAATAATGCGCATCATGGTGCTCCCTCCTCCTTTTTGTGAAAATATCGGTAGATCTCTCCTGCCAGAACAGGGCCGATGCCGGCCACCTCGGCAAGTGTTTTTTCGTCAGCCTCCCGAACACCGGAAAGGCCCTTGAAATGCGCCAGCAGCAGCTTGGCCTTGGCCTTGCCGACACCGGGGATCTTTTCCAGCCCCGAGCTGCGCAGCGTACCGCTCTTGGCCTCGCTCATCCGCTTGACCGAGAAGCGGTGGACCTCCTCCTGGATGCGGTAGATCATCGTAAATACACCGCGATCCCCCGCGATGGAGATCTCCTCCCGCTCGCTGCAAAGCGCACGCGTTTTGTGAAAGGCATCCTTGACCATACCGAATACGGGAATATCCAGCCGCAGCTCCTCCATCAGGCGGCGCACCGTTGCCACGTGTGTGGCACCGCCGTCCAGCAGGATCAGATCAGGCTCGCGGCCGAATTTATCCTCTCCGAGGTGTGCAAATCTCCGTGACATAGCCTCACGCATAGAGGCATAGTCGTCTGTTCCCTCCACGCTTTTGATGCGGAAGGTACGGTAGTCACTCTTTTTGAATTTTCCGTTTTCAAAAACGATCATACCGCAGGTCTTGTGCTCGCTGCCAAGGTTGGAGATGTCATAACTCTCGATCCGCTCGGGAAGCGCCTCCAGCGCAAGCAGATGGGCGAGGCGCACCAGATTTTCGTTGCTTTTTTCACTCGCGTTTCGCTCGGCCTGCAGCTTTTCCTTTGCATTTTCCACTGCCAGAATGCAGCGGGTGTGTCTGTCGCCGCGTTGCGGCGTATAGATCTGTACCTTGTGCCCTGCTGCTGCCGTCAACGAGTCGGCCAAAGCGGATACATCCTCCTCGGGTGCTTCAAAGGAAAGTAGGATACGGGGCGGCACATCCTCACGATAACGGTAATGATCGTAAATAAAAGTCAGCAGCGCCTCCTCTTCCAGAATCTCCTCGGCGCCGAAAACCGTTTCATATTTATCTATAAGCGCGCCCTCGCGAATATAGAACACCGACATTGCGGTACCGTAGGCATCCCGATACAAGCCGAACACATCCTCGCTGACATCGGGTGCGGCCAGGACCTTCTGCTTTTGCGAAAGCTTTTCCAAAGCAAAAAGACGATCACGCAGCACAGCTGCGCGCTCAAAGCGCTCCTCCTCTGCTGCCTGCTCCATTTCCCTGCGCACGCGCGCTCTGGCAGCAGCTGTCTCACCGCGCAGGATCTCAGCAGCACAACGGATCAGCTCGGCATATTCCGCCTCGCTGACCTTGCCGGTGCAAACACCGCAGCACTGCCCCAGCTGATAATAGAGGCAAGGGCGCTCCTTGCCGATATCCTTGGGAAATCGGCGGGTGCAGGTAGGCAGGCACAGGATCCTTTGCAGGGTACGCAGCACGCCTCCTGCTACCGATGCCCCCGAATAAGGGCCGAAATAGCGCCCCTTATCCGCCTTACGCGTGCGCGTAAACTCCAGGCGCGGATAGGGCTCTGCGGTGATCTTGATATAGGGGTAGGACTTCGCATCCTTTAAACGGATATTGTATTTAGGCGTGTGCTGCTTGATCAACGTATTTTCCAACGCCAGCGCCTCGATCTCGGTGCTGCAAAGGAAATAATCGAAATCTGCAACGGCGGCGACCATACGCGCCGTTTTGATCTGCTTGACACTATTCTGAAAGTACTGGGAAACACGGTTCTTCAGCTTGCGCGATTTTCCCACGTAAATGATCCTTCCCGATGCGTCCTTCATCAGATAAACACCGGGGGTCAGCGGCAGGCTGTTGGCCTTTTCCAATAATTTCTTCTGTTTTTCTTCGTTTGACAACAACCTCACCTCCTCAAAAAAGGGCGCCTACCAAAGGCGCCCAAATTGATACGGTCTTTCAGAGTTGATCAATCCTGAAACCCGGTGTTTACCAAGGCCTCAAGACCATCCAAAGCATCAGTCTCATCCGCTCCGTCTGCGATCAGCTTGATGGTCATGCCCTGCGCGATACCCAGAGAAAGCACGCCGAGAAGGCTTTTTGCATTGACCTTGCGATCATCCTTTTCTACCCATACAGAGCTCTTGTAAGCATTTGCCTTTTGGATAAAAAAGGTAGCGGGACGGGCATGGAGGCCGATCGTATTGGTAATGGTTACTTCGCGAGTAATCATAGTCAAACGCTCCATTTCTTTCGATTTTCCTGCCTGACGACAGGCACACGTATATAGGAATAGTATATCAAATTCTTTTGCGAAAATCAATGGGCAGTTTTTGCGTATTTCAAACAAATAACGGCATTATCTCTGTCTATTTTACACAAATCAAGCAACCTTTTGAATGCCGGTAATACAAATGCTCAGATTTGCTCTTTCGGTATAGGCAGCCAGCGTCTGATTGATGGCGAGATGCGTTTTTCCCTCCAACAGGAAGGAGCCGTTGTGCTCGATGCCGCGGCAAATCAGCGTACCGGTCACATCCTGCAATCGCTCGTAGCTATCCTCGGGATAGCGCGCCTCCACCATTCCCTCAGTGGGATGCTGCAGATACTCGGTAGCAGGGCGCGCAGAGACCTGCACCGACAGCGCACCCATCGGCACGCGGCTACCGTTTTCCATAAGATAGAACTCGGTGCCCTGCACCAACAGATCAGCGGTCGTGCTGCGCAGCTTGCGCACCTCAAAGGTCACGGTATACTCCTCCATCGCCTCGCCCGCCTCAAACAGCTTTTGCAGATTGCCGCGCTGCCAGATACCTACGATGCAAAGCACCGCCAGCAGGATCAGGATCGCGTCAAAAACGTTAAAACGGAAGCCGGAGGGAGCTTTCTTTTTTTCTTCGCTTGTTTTCATATCCTACCCCTCCTTTACTTGGCTTCAAGGGCGACACATTCGCCGATGTCGGCATAATTATTGAAGGCCATATCCAACACACAGCCTACCGCAATGCGGGAGTTGCCCACGCAATAGCCCACGCCCGCCTCGTAATCGGCGGTCACGGTCAGCGTAACGGTCACGGTCATCAGTCCGGAGTCCTCCGGATAAATGACCTTATCCACTACGTAAGCGCCAAGCTCCTCATCCCACTCGCCTGCCTCACTTGCATAGTCCTCAAAATCACGGTTATGAATGGCCGTAACGGTACCGATGGTCACGCCTGTAGTGCGGTCGGTAACGGTATCGCCCACCTGCAAGGCGGAAAGCGAGGCTTGGTCTACGCCCTTGATCTCCACCGTATAGGTGATCTGCCTCGGCTCGGTGGTGCTATTATCGAATATCGACCAGGGGGTGAGCAGCGAGATCAGAACGATCACGACCGCCACAATGGCGGCAAGCAGTAAAATATCAACGACAAGAAACAGCCATTTCTTGCGATCAGCGCCCTGCGGCTCCTTTTCGGGTGCGCGGCGCTTGCGGGGCTTGCGCTCCTCGGCCTCCGGCCGTTGCGCTTCGTTTTTCGTGCGGTTCATACGAAACCTCCTCGGGAATTTTCTATCCTTACCTGCATAGCAGGTCTATTAACCGTAATACTCGAGCTCTGCCCGATTGCCGTCCTCCATAAATTCACCGGTCACGCGGCGGAAGCGCTCGTGGCGCTCGGCAGCACTGATCACGGCAGCTGCCGCAAAAAAGACAAGCAACGCAGCCGGATCATACCATGCATAGCGGAAAATACTCATGATCAGCACACCGGTCAGCATGACCACACCCGCCATTGAGCATAGCCGCACCGTACGGTCGGTACCGTACCGCATTGTGGAGAAGCAGCTTTGATAAAAAAGGAAGAAGAAGGCGATGGGCAAAAGCACGCCCGCAACGCCGTTTTCGATCAGCAGATAGAACCAGAAATTCAAGGATGCCGCTACCTCCTGCGGAGGCACGGAGGTATACAAAGCACAAAAGCGTTCAATACCGCCGCTGCCCAGTCCGAAGAACAGACGGGAGATACCGGCACCGCGTGCAAACAGACCGCTTCCCTTTTCAAAAAAGATCCTGCCGACAAGATCACCGGCCGACAGCGTACGACTGACAGCCACACCGGAATTTGACCGCAGCGCACCGAGAAAACGCTCCTTGTTCGGCGCCGACAGTGTAGCGATCACAGTGGTAAAAAGGCTCGTTCCCACCAGAATAAACGGGAATGAAAAGCGCTCGAATAGCAGCAGAAACAGGAGCAGCATCACGATCATAGAGATCATAGCGCTATGCACCCAGGTCAGCACGCCAACAGCCACAATGGCAGCCAGCGCAAAGCCGCTCCAGATGCGATCGGTATGGGTAGAGGTGGCAAAGGTGATCAGCGCAAACGGGAATGCGATCACCAGGAAATACGCAAAGGTGGTCTGATCCGCAAACCCGGCGTGTACCGATGCGCTGTGCACCGAAAGTGTCAGCACACCTGTCTGCAGGACCGCCAACAAATACTGCACGATACCCACAAGCGAGGAAAGCATGGCCGAAACGACCAAAGCCTGACGGCAACGGCGAGACCAGCTGGGTGTTGCGATCACATTGACCACAAGAAAGTAAAAGCCGACCAGCAGCACCGCAGGCAGCACAACGCTCCAGGCACTGCGCCCCGCCACCGAAATGCCGGAAAGCAGAAAGAACAGCAGCATCAGCAGCACGGGAACGTCCTGAACCTCCAGATGGAAGGCGCGCTTGCCGCGCAGCAGCTTACCAAGGTAGGAGATCATCGGCAGAGCGGCCGCAAACAGCAGCCAACGCTCACCGTTTTGCCAAAAGCCCACAAAGGGCAGCACCAGCAGCACCAGCACCACGCCGGCCTCCGGCACAGAAAGAACCAGATATATCAGCAAAAAGGCGATCAGACCCGCCAACAGATAGAAGGGTGAGGTCAGCGCGGTAACGGCACCGATCACCATGCCGAGCGGAATGGCAATGGCGTAGCCCTGCTTCCCTTCCTTTTCTATTGTGCGAAGCGTTTCCTCCGGCACACCGAAGAGCGGTGCCAGCAGCTTGTTGTAGAAAAGACCGTGAGAGATCGCATAGCCGAGCGAGGTATCCGAAAACAACATCAGAATACCGATCACCAGCAGGCTCGCAGCGCCGAACAGCTGAGAGGTCTCAACGCTATTGCTTTGCCAGACCACCGACAAGAGCCAATACATGATAGCCGAATAGGCACCCGCCGTCACACAGAAGGCACCGAAGGTGCGCATGCTATAGCAGCAGAAGCGGTAGATCAGACCCGAGAAAAAGCGGTTCAGCCAGCTACGGTTCATCGCCAGCGCCACATTACGGCGCACCGTGCGATAGACCCTGCTGTTGCCGATCCGGATCGCCTTGGCGGCACGGCCGAAAAGCGAGGTGCGGAACAGACGGTCGGAGGTCTGATAGGAGGTGAACAAGCGGCCGAGCAGACCCACCTCAATGGCGCTATAGACCAAATTGGTGATATACACAAAAAAGCGCACGATATAGCTATCCTGCCATCTTTGTCTGCCTCGTTTCATGCCGTCGACCTCCTTTCTTTTTTACTTTTTTCGTTTTTCCAGCAGCTCGGGGCGCAGTCGCGCAGTGATCTCCAGCGCCTGCTCCTCCCGCCACTTATCAATATTGGCGTGATGGCCGGAAAGCAGCACCTCCGGCACGATGCGACCGTGGAATTCCACCGGCCGCGTATATTGCGGATATTCCAGCAGCCCGTCAGAGAAGCTCTCCTTTTCGTGGCATTCGGGATCGGCCAGGACCCCATCCACCAGCCGCGCCACCGCATCCACCAGAATGCAGGCGGGCAGCTCTCCGCCGGTCAGCACAAAATCGCCGATCGAGATCTCCTCGTCAACGATCTCTTCAATGATACGGGCATCCACGCCCTCATAATGCCCGCATAGGATCACCAGGTGGTCATAGGAGGAAAGCTCCTTCGCCTTTTGCTGATCCAGCACTCTACCCCGTGGGGACATATAGACCACGTGGCGCTTTTCCGCTGTGGGAAATTCTGTCAGGATCGCCTCGTAGCAGTCATATATCGGCGGTGCCATCATCAGCATCCCCTTGCCGCCACCGTAAGGTGTGTCGTCTACTCTGCGGTGCTTGTCCTTGGAATAATCCCGGATGTTGTGCGAGCGCACCGTGATGGCGCCGCTTTTCTGCGCGCGGCCGATGATGCTTTCCTCCAGCACGCGGTCCACAAACTCCGGAAACAGGGTCATAATATCAAAACGCATCAGTCAAACATCCCTTCGATCGGGGTCAGGAAGATCCCCTCGTTCTCATCCACGCGCTGCACGAACTCCGCCACCACGGGTACCATCGCCTCACCCTTTTCGGTACGGATCACGTAAATATCGGTAGCGCCGGGGTGGATCACGTCGGTCAGCGTGCCAAGCGTTTCTCCGGTCACCGCGTGATAGACCTTCATCCCCTTCATTTCCGCGATCAGCAGCGTTCCTTCGGGAATATGCAGATCCTGCGGTCTGCGTACAGAACGGTGCCGCGTAGAGCCTCGGCTGCCTCCATACTGCTCACGCCCTCCAGCTCGGCGCATACAAAGCGCCCACCAAGCACGGCGGCATTGCGCAATCTGACAGGGCGAAGCTCACCCTCCACGCGCAGAAAAACACGCGGCAGCGAGGTAAATACGGCAGGGCTATCGCACCACGGCTCGATCTTGACGCCACCGTGGCATCCGTGGGTATTGATGACCTTTCCGCATTCGGGATATGTGATCCTTGGCATAGTACCTCCTTTGCCGCTTGGGCATAATTCTAACTATAATTATAAAGAGTATAACACATTTCATTATTTTTTTCAACCGTTTACCCTATTTTTTATAAAAAAAGTGCCAATATTTGCCGCAATTTCAAAAATTTACAAATAGGGGCTTGTAATTCGGGAGCAAATCGGCTATAATACATGTATTATGTTTATTTTGGAGGATACAAAAAATGGGTGGAACCGGAACATGGATCATTTTGCTTGTCGCTCTGGGCGGCATGTTTATCTGGACGTGGTTCTCTTCTAGAAAGAAGGACAAAAAGGAAGCTGAAATGCGTAACGGCATTACGGTAGGCGATGAGATCACCACCATTGGTGGCATCATCGGCAAGGTGGTCAGCGTAAAGGACGAGACCATGGTCATCGAGACCACGCGCGATCACACCCGCATCCGCCTGCTCAAGTCCGCTGTCCGCTCGGTCGACGTACCTGCCAGCGCCAAGCGCGTTTCTGCCGAGAAGGTGGCCGAGACTGCCGAAAAGAAGGCTGAGCCCGACAAGAAGCTTGCTCCCGCCGAGCTGAAGGAGGACAAGCCCGTCAAGAAGACCAAGAAGACCAAGAAGGAGGAGGCTACTGCCGAGGTGGTAGAAGAAGCCCCCGCCACCGAGGAAGCACCTGCAACCGAGGAAAACAACGCCTGATATTGGACTAAATGCGTTTCTCCGCTCATAGAATGTACCAAAACGTACATAAAGGAGAACCGCATATGTTCCGACAAAACAGAAAAGCAGCAAGAAGGCACCGCCCGACCAAGGAAAAAGCGGGCGCTCCTACCCTCAGCTCCACCGTGAAATGCATCCTATGGGCATTTCCCGTAACGGTTGGCGTGGGCTTGCTGCTTCTTTTTGGTGCTACCGCGCTTCTGCTGCTGACAAAGGACCCCGACCGTTACCACAGCGCCGTCGGTCTCGCGCTGGTCTATCTGACCGTCTGCATCGGCGGTGCTGTAGCGACCGCCTTCTGCCGCCGTCGCTTTCCCCTGCTTTGCGGAGGCGGAACGGCGTTGCTCTGGGTCCTTTTGCTGACGGTGCTGAGCTTTTGCGTACCGCGCGAATGGCGGCAGGATACCGCCTGGAGCATCGCTTTACTGCAACGCCTTTTGCTGCTCCCTGCCGCGCTGACGGGCGGATGGCTGACCGCACGCCGTTCAAGAAGGCGGCGCCGTTAAGAACAAATATAAAGGAGATCAAAAATGCTGGTCCTGTTCAAGCACAACGCAAAAAAATATGCCTACGACACCGTTTGCGGTTCGCTCTCGGTGCTAACGCTGCTGGAATACCGTATGCTGGAGGCGATCCATCCGCCAATGGAGCCCCTTTGTCCTACCGCTCTGCGCTATGAGTTGGCCAAATACGACTCCTCTGACGTGGAGGAAAACTACGAGGCACTTTACGAAAAGGCAGCTAACGGGGTTATCTTTGTGGCAGACGACGGTACGCTGCGCGTGCCCGACACAGACGAGGATACCGCTCGCGCAGCGGTATTTGCCGCCGCCGAGCGATTGACTGCGCCCGTGCGGATCCTCGGCGAGCGTGTATCCCTTGCAAAAGAAATCCTGGCACCAAAGGGGCTTATTGCGGAATAAATGACTAAGGCGGAGAGCAAAACGCTCTCCGCCTTGATTGTTGTGAAACGAAAAAAGCCGCGCAGGAAAGATCCTGTGCGGCTTTTTTTGCTGTATAGATCTTGGATCAGTCAAATGCAGCGGGAGTAGTGGGCAGCGCCTTGCGGGGGGATGCCATGTAGGGTGCTACCGTCTCGCGCCAGCGATTATAATGCTCGGTGGTCTTGTGGAAGGCGGCTGCCTCCTCGTCCACGAACACCTCATAAAGGGTGAACTTGGTGGGATCCTCACGGCTCTGCAGCACGTCAAAGCGCACGTTGCCGGGCTCCTTGCGGGAGTTCTCGTGGTTGTAAAGGGTGATGGCGCGGAAATCCTCCACGTTCTCCGGCTTCACATCAACAAAAACAAGGGTTGCGATCATAGTTTTTTCTCCTTTATGCTTAAATTTTGTTTTTTATGTCTTCAATGGTCCGGCGAATGCCCACCGTAAAATCGGTATCGGGGCGATAGCCGGTATCCGCCTCCAGCGCGGTGATATCCGCCTCCAGATGCATCACCTGCAGGGGACTGTACGGGATCTCGCCAAATCCGAGCGGCAGCGCGGGATCGATCTGATCGCGCAGGGTCTCGATATAGCTCCGCAACGGGACGGCGCGACCGCTGCCCAACGGATAGACTCTGCCGTGCACGCCGCGCAAAGCCAGCAAAAGCAAGGCCTTGGCCGCATCGTCGGCATACAGATAATCCCATTTTTGCACGCCTGCGGTCAGCGCCGGTCTTTCTCCTGCCAACAGCTTGGCGATCACACCGGAGATCATACTGCCTGCGCCGTCACCGGGACCGTATACGCTGAGTATGCGCACCCAGATATGCCCGATGCCACGGGCCTCGCAGGCCACACGGCTCATCTGACCGGCGCAAAGCTTGGCCATGCCGTAGCCGTTTTCCGGGAAGCAAGGGGTGTCAGCGGAAAGCTTACCCTCTACCCTGCCGTATTCTGCCTGACTGCCTGCACCGAGAAAAACGCTGCAGCCAAGTGCTGCGGCGGCATCCACCGCATCCAGCGTATAGCGGATATTATCGGTTTGTGCCTGCATATCGTTGCGCCCTGCCCCCGTGGTCTTGACCCATGCAAGATGATAGAACGCGTCCACCTGCCCACCGATCTGCTGCGGCAGCTGCGACAACGCCGCAGCATCGCAGAAAACGGTGCTGATCAAGGGATGCTGCGGAATAGCGACGGCACGGGGCGAGTCCGGACGGCAAACAGCATACACCTGTATACCCTGCTCTGCCAACGCACGGCAAAGCGCCGTTCCGACGGCACCCGTGGGGCCGGTCACTACGGCAGATCTTATCCTTCTTTCCTTCATCGTCATTCCTCCGGCATCATCGGAATAAACATCTGCGCCGCCAGCTCCTCGCGGGGCAGGAAGGGCGCCAGATCCTCCAGCGGCGGCGATACCAGCGTACCGTCGGGCAAGCGCTTGGTGCTGCTCTTGGGCTCCCAGACCTGGGCGGCATCGGTAAAGATCTCGCAGAATACGGGACCGTCGGCAGCAAGCGCCGCATCCACCGCTTCCTTCATTTCCGCATTACTGTGGGCGCTGAGATAGGGATAACCGAAGGCCTTGGCCAACAGCTCAAAGCGTGGGAAGGAAAGGTCGCCCGACTCCTCGCCGATGCCCACCCTGCAATGATTGGCAAACAGGTTCGTCTGGGTGAGACGGATCGAGTGATAGCCATTATTATTGATCAAAAAGATCTTGATGGGCAGCTTGTTGGTAAGAATGGTCTGCAGCTCCTGCAGATTCATCATGATCGAGCCGTCGCCCTCTAAGCATACCGTCTCTTTTTTACCGCCGCCAATGCAAGTACCGATGGCGGCAGGCAAACCGTAGCCCATACTGGCAACGGCACTGTTATTGGCCATTCTGCTTCCCTTTTTGATCACATATGCCTGATTGCCCACCACGCAGCAAGCGCCGTTGGACACGGCGGTCAGGCTTTTTTCGGGCAGGCGGCTGCTGAGATAGCGCACAAAGGCGTAGACATTGGCGGTAGAACCGTTCTCCTCCCACTGACGGGGCAGCACGGCGGGGTATTCCCGTTTCCAGCGCTGACAGGTCTCGTTCCAAAGACCGCCCGCAAATACCTTATCGGTAACGGCGGCATCCAGCTTGGCGAGAAAATCCTTGGCATCCGCCCACACGGGCATCTCCACATGCAGGGTGGGCTTTTTCAGCTCTGCCTTGTCCACATCCACCATGATGACCTCAGCAGCGCGCGCCCAGGTCTTCCAGTTATAGCCCACCTGACGGATCGAGATACGGGTACCCACGGCCAGAATAAGATCGGCGTTCTGGATCGCCCAGTTGCCGGGGCGGTCGCCCATATTGCCGGCTCTGCCGCAATAAAGAGGATGCTCGTCCTCAATGAGGTCAACAGCGTTCCAATAGGTTACCACCGGGATGTTCAGCTTTTCCATCACCGAACGGAATGCCTCATAACCGCCCGACAGGCGGATGCCGTATCCGGCATGGAATACGGGACGCTTGGCGCTTTTGATCTTTTCCAGCACCGTGGCGATCACCTCGCTTGAAACCGCAGGCGGCAGCAGCGCATCATCCGTGGCAGGATCGTAGCCCTGCAGCTCATCGGTCTCGATAAAGCCACCCTGGAAGTTAACGGGAATGTCGATCCAGACGGGGCCGGGGCGGCCGGTGGTGGCCAAATGCCACCCCTTTTCCAAAGCATAACGGATCTGCCTCGGATCCTCGATCATCACAGCATATTTGGTCATCGGTGTGACCGACTTGACGATATCGTACTCCTGATCACCCATAGCGCGCAGAGGCGTTTCGGTAAACTGTAGCGCATAGCGGGCGGTGGTATCATAACGCACCTGACCGCTGATGACGAACATCGGGATGGAATCCAGCCATCCACCCAGCACGCCGGTGAGCGCATTCGTGCCGCCGGGACCGGTGGTCACGCATACAGCCGCGATCTTGTTTTCAAGGCGCGCGTAGGCCTCTGCGGCAATGGCACAGGCCTGCTCGTGGTGATTATAGGTCACGTGCAGGCGATCATGATGCCCTAAGGCATCGTTAAGGTGCATCGCACCGCCACCGACCACCGAAAAAACGTCGGTCACGCCCTTTTGAGCCAGAAAATCGGCAACGTAATCTGCCAGTCTTTGCTTCATAAATAAAAATCCTCCGAGGAGTTTTATTTATTATATCACACTCGCGCAAAGAAAGCAAGAGAAAAGAATTCTCTGCCGCCTGATGGAGCCATTTGTCCGTTTTTTGAAAAAATTTATCCAAAAAAAGATTTACAAGGGACGGCGGCTGCGTTATAATGAAGATAATACCGAAAAGGAGGAGCTTCCATGATTCTGAAGATCGTTTCCCCCCTTGTAAAGGCAAAGCCGACCGACGAGGTCCAGTATTTCGCCGCCTATCGCAGCGCCAGCGCTCTGCTTGGCGATCGCTTCTATTTTTCTGCCGTGTACGGCGCTCCCGCCACCGAAACGGGCAAAAGCGTCTGCTCCCGTGTGGAGATCGAGTCTGCTCTCTCCGAGTCGATCACCGTCTGCCGCGTGGAGCACGTGCCGGTACGGATGCCGCACTACCCCGGCAGCGGCGATGAGGATTACATCGGCCACGAGCCCGGCCTTTATCCCGATCTGCTCCGTCCCTGTGATATGGTACACACCATGCCCGGCTACTGCAATCAATTGTATTTTGAATTGAATGTGCCCGAGGATACCGCCCCCGGTGTATATCCCATCACCGTCAAGCTGGTGCCGCTAAATGGCAATGAGCCGATCAGCGACACCCTGGAGCTGGAGATCCTGCCCGCCAAGCTCCCTGCCCAGACCACCGATTATGCCGAGTGGTTCCATTACGATTGCCTTGCCACCTATTACGGCGTGGAGATCTTCTCCGAGCGGCATTGGGAGATCGTGGAAAGCTTTGTGAGGACCGCTCTCAAGACCGGTGTGACCGCACTGCTGACCCCTGTATTCACCCCACCGCTGGATACCGCTGTGGGCGGTGAGCGCCCCACGGTGCAGCTGGTGGACATTACCGTAACAAAGGGCAGATACGCCTTTGGCTTTGACAAGCTGAAGCGATTCTGTGATATGTGCCTGCGTCTTGGTGTGCCCAAGCTGGAGATTGCCCATCTCTTTACCCAATGGGGTGCTGAGCACGCCCCCAAGATCATGGCGACGGTAGACGGCGAGTACAAACGGATCTTTGGCTGGGAGACGACAGCCACATCGGATGAGTATATCGGATTTTTGAACGAATTCATTCCTGCCGTCAAAGAAAAACTGGATGCATTCGGCTATAAGGACCGTTATTTCTTCCACATTTCCGATGAGCCGAACACCAAGCATCTGGAAAGCTATACCGCCGCGCGGAACACCGTGTGGCATCTGATCTCGGATCACCCTGTGCGGGATGCCCTTTCCCACTACGAGTTTTACGAAAAAGGCATTGTGACCGAGCCCATTCCCGTGGTCAGCCACGCTGATGAGTTTGTGGCACATAACGTGCCGGATCTGTGGGTCTACTATTGCTGCAGCCCCGGCTCGGTCTGCTCCAACCGCTTTATCGCCATGTCCGCCACCCGCACCCGCGTGATCGGTGCGCAGATGTTCAAGGCGGGAGTCACGGGCTTTTTGCAATGGGGTTACAACTACTATTATAGCCAGCATTCCCGTCATCTGATCGACCCGTATACCGTGACCGATGGCGATTATTTCGGCCCCGCGGGCGACCCCTTTGCGGTCTACCCTGCCGTTGACGGCACCGCGCTCTGCTCGCTGCGCTCCGCGCTGTTTGAGCAGGCACTCTACGATATGCGTGCTATGGCTCTGGCCGAGCAGGTCTCGGGGCGAGAGGCAGTGATCGCAGCCATTGACCGTGCCGGGGCTACCGATTTCCGCCATTACTCCACCGATCCGCAGCGGCTGCTTGCTCTGCGCGAGGAGATCAATCATCTGGCAGTTGAAAAATAAACAAAAAGCGGCAAGCTATGCTTGTCGCTTTTTTTCACTCAATAGATACAAACATCTGCGCCGATGCCACGCAGCTTCTGCTCCAAATGCTCATACCCTCTGGCGATCTGTGCGGCGTTGGTGATCTCGCTTTTTCCGTTTGTGGCAAGCGCGGCGATCAGCAGCGCGGCGCCACCGCGCAGATCCGGGGCGCGCAGGGTCGCGGCGCGCAGCTTTTTGGGTGTGACCTTGACGGTGTTTCCCTTCACGCTCACATCCGCCCCCATACGGCGCAGCTCCTCTGCGTATCGGAAGCGTGAGCTGAACACCGTTTCGGTCACGCTGCCCTCACCGTTACGGTCGGCAACTGCAAAGAGTGCCGTCAGCTGCGGATGCAGATCGGTGGGAAAGGCCGGATAGGGACCGGTGGTCGCGTTCGCGCAGCAATACCCATCGGGGGCCGATGCCGTAACATAGTCTTTCCCTTGCTCGATGCGAACGCCCATCTGCAAAAGCAGATCGCAAAGTGCAGCGAGATGTTCCGGACAAACAGCGCAAACGCGAACGGGACCGCCGCAGGCAGCGCCAAGGCAAAGATAAGTGCCCGCCTCGATCATATCCGGTATGATGCGATGGTGCACACCGTGCAGAGCGGGCACGCCCGTAACCGTGATACAAGAGGTACCGACCCCCTCGATCTGTGCGCCTGCTGCGCACAAAAAATCCGCAAGAGCCGCCACGTGTGGCTCGGCGGCGGCATTTCGGATCACTGTTTTTCCGTGAGCCGCAGCGGCGGCGATCATCAGATTGGCCGTGGCACCGACCGACGGCATCGCCAATGCGATTTCGCAGCCCACAAGAGGCAAAGATGCCTCCACCGTCACGCTCTCACCAACGGTACGTGCCGTTGCGCCAAGCCCGGCAAATCCGAGCAGATGCTGGTCGATAGGCCGCTCGCCCAGATCGCAGCCCCCTGCCCCCGGGAGTACCGCCCTGCCAAACCGTGTCAGCATTGCACCCAACAGATAGGTCGAGCCGCGGATACCGCTGCATAGGTAGGCCGGCGGGCAGGCGCTGCGCACCGTACTGTAATCCACACGTACTGCGCCCCCCGACAAAAAGCAGATCCGCGCCCCAAGGCATCTCAGGATCTCCAACGCGCGCAGCACATCGCTGACCCGCGGCAGCTCTGTGAACACGCAGACGTCACCCGTAACGATGCCACCAAACAGGATGGGTAACGCCGCGTTCTTGCTGCCGCCGACGCGGACCTCTCCCACAAGCCGTCTACCTCCCCGCACCACGATCTTATGCATAGCTTCCCCCGAAAAAAGAATTTCGTCGACAGTATATGCATCCGCGGCAGGGCACGTGAAAGGCCCGCTCCCGGTTGGGAGCGGGCCTCATA
The DNA here is from genome assembly GCA_015065135.1 of Oscillospiraceae bacterium. Lineage (GTDB taxonomy): Bacteria > Bacillota > Clostridia > Oscillospirales > CAG-272 > Firm-07. The sequence continues at coordinate 32,286 of SVQY01000005.1, read as the reverse complement.
TTATCGCGGCAAGGCTTTGTGATACGCCACAGCAAGATCCACCACAAGGCCGTAGGAATCCACGCCCTCGGCGCTGCCGTTCAGCTTCAGATGCGTATCGTTGACCACACCGGAGATATCTGCTGCCAGCGAATCGCGATAGGTATCAAAAAAGGCGGAAAAAGCGCGCAGCTCGCCGATCACATGTGCATCCAGCAGCCCAAGCACCTCCTTGTATTGCTCCGCGTTCTCGTAATAGAGCGCCGAGGAAACATACTCAAAAAGGTTCAAATAGCCACTATAACGGATATAGGGATCATCGGATGCCACCGTGACCAGAAAGGCCACAAAATTCGCCTCATTTTCTCTGGCAATGCCCCGTTGGTGTGCCAGCTCGTGGGCGGCGGTATAGGGCAAGGTGTAATCCGGAAAGGCCATGTTCAGATTGGCTTCACCCGTAAAATAGGTGTAAACGCCGGTGATATGCGTATAGGACATCAGATGACTGGCTATGACCGGCTTCACACGGCTGTTCAGCCGCTGCACGAAGGCATATCGGTCGCAGACCGGGTCATAGGCCTCGACCAGACGACGGCTCAGCTCTTTTTGGTCATAGGGCATGACCGAAAAGCCGTTTTCGGCAAAGGTCACATCAGCCGCGGCCAGATTAACCTCCTCTGCCAGCCACACAGCTGTCCGATACAGCTCCTCCTCGGTGACTACCTCCTCGGCTAGCCCCAGACGCCGATCCAGCGGATCGGTATGATAGCCTGCACCGAAGCCAAAGACGAAAACAGAGAAAAACAAACTGAACACCGAGATCACAGAGCCAAGAAAAACGAATACGCTGCGCCAGGTCTCACAACGGCAGCGATAGGCATATATCACCAACGCCGTAAGTCCAACGGGCAGGAGATAAAGCAGGATCTCTGCAAGAGAAAACGGGATCCAGGAGGTAAGATGTGCCAGCACCGCGCGCACTACGGCGCCGATGCCACCGTTCAGCCAGTTGGCAAAGGCAGGACTGATCACCGCGATCAGATAGACGATCAGCGAAAACGCCGCGATGCCAAGCAGGATATAAAAATACAGCGGAAGCTTCTCATATCGGGAGTGCGCGGGGGGAGAACTCTCCTCACACGCCTTCACATTCTTTTTGAGCAAGAGTCAGCACCTCCTCTCCCATTTCGCCAAGTATCTGCGCCATATCCGCAGGCAACGGTGCGCGTACCGTGATATCGGTACCGCTCTCGGGATCCGGAAAGCGTAGCATAGCCGCGTGCAGCGCATGGCGCCGCATACGCGTCATATCGCCGCCGTAAAGATCGTCTCCCAGCAGAGGGTGACCGATGGAGGCCATATGCACACGCAGCTGATGCGTGCGCCCCGTATAGGGCGTCAGACGCACCAGCGTGATACGGCCGTCACCGCAGATAGGCTCAGCGAGTGTACGCGCGGGATCCCCCTCCTCTATGGGGCAGACCTCGCGGAAGATAATACTCTTTTCGCGGCGACGGATGCCGGTCTCGATCCTTTTCGGCTCACGCAGCTCCCCTTCCACCAAGGCCAAATAGGTCTTGCGGATCTCTCCCTTGGCCATCAGAGCGGATAGCCGCGCCGCTGCCAGGGCGTGGCGCGCCACCAGCACGCAGCCGGTGGTATTGCGATCCAGACGGTTGATAAAGCGCGGACGAAAGACCACGCCGTTTTGGGTATAGCGATAGGCCAACGCATTGGCTAGGGTATCCTCAAAATGCCCGTGAGAGGGATGGGTGGGCATATCGGCAGCCTTGTTTGCCACCAAAAAGCTCTCACGCTCCAGCAGCACCGAAACAGGAAGCTCGCGCGGCAGGATGTGAGAAGGCGAGGATTTTTCTTCAATAGCCAGCTCCAGACGATCGCCTTCTTGCAGCATCGCGCGAACAGTCACGCGCGTGCCGTTGAGCAAAATGCCATCCTCCAATCGCTTCAAACGGGCGCTGAGCGCAGCGGAAACGCCATGCGCGCGCAAGAAATCACGCACCAGCCAGCCCTGCTCCGCTTCACCGATCAAAAAAAGCATCGCGTTCCCTCCTCTCGCTCTTGATCCTTCATAGTGTATCACATTTTCGCAAAAATTACAAGATGGGACCGCAATGCGGTCCCATCCTTATTCCTGTTCCGTTGGCGGCTCGCAGAGCTCCAGCTCAAACCAGAACACGCTGCCGACACCTACCGCACTCTCTACACCGTAGGTGGCGTTATGTGCCTCCAGAACGCCCTTGACGATGGAAAGGCCTAGACCCGTTCCCATCACCGAGCGCTTATGCACCTTGTCCACGCGGTAGTAGCGATCCCAGATCTCGTGGATCTGCTCGGGAGGAATGCCCTCTCCGTCATCGGCCACCGAGAGGCGCACGCGACCGTTCTCTACCGTTTCGGTCACCACCACACGCTTGCTCTCGCCGGTATAGTTGACCGCATTGTTGATCAGGTTATAGATCACCTGCAGGATCAGCACGCGATCCGCGCACACGAAGGCCTCACCTGCGGACTGAAATTCGATACGATAGCCCTCGTGACGGATCAGCGTATCATAGCGATGCATCGTATCGCGCACCGTGGCGGTCAGATCGAATACAGCGGGGGCGATCTTCTGCGTGCCCGCCTGCAGCTTGGAAAGATCCATCAGATCGTTCACAAGCTCGGAAAGCCGCGTGGTCTCGTCAATGATCGCCTGCACGTTTTCCGGCGAATTCTCACCCGGAATGTCACGCATCATCTCACTATAGCCCTTGATCATCGTCAACGGCGTACGCAGATCGTGAGAAATATTGGCGATCAGCTCCTTTTGCAAGCGATCGGTCGCGCCGATCTCGCTTGCGGCGTGGTTCAGCACCTCCGCCAGCTCCTTGACCTCGCGATATCCCGTTTTGACGCTGAAATCCGGTTCGTAGTTACCTGCCGCCATCTTTCTTGCCTTTTCGGTAATATCGGCAAGCGGCTTCGCGATGATATGCGATGCGATCAGCGCGATCAGAAGAGCGGTCAGCATCATCGCCGCGGCGATCCAGAGGAACTGCAGCTCCAGCGTTTTTGTCACGGCACTCACCGGCGTCAACGGAACGTCCAAAATGAGTAGATAGTCCTCTCCGCCGATCTCCAGCATTCTGGCGTGGATGGCATTGATCGAGTCGGAGCGCGGATGGATCATCGGCAGGCGGAAATCCTCGTCCCCCTCCCCGTGCATCGGGTTTCTGATCTCCAAACGGCGATCGTAGGTACCACCATTTTTCTCTGCAAGCTCATAGATCTCGGCGATCTGGCTTTCGGTCATATAGTGGATCACGCAGTCAGCAGCGGAATGCGCCTTGACGATATCCTTTTCGAGATCGTAAGCCGCATAAAGGCGGATGCAGGTATCCTGCTCTCTGGCATGCGACTCTACCTTTTCCAAGAAATCCTCATCATCTGCATTGGTAACAAGCTCAGCGGCCAAGGCCTCCATCTCGGAGAACTTTTCTTTTTCGTAAAAATAGCTCAGCAAGCGGATCTGAAACACCCATAACACCATAATAAAGACCACGGTGAGGAGCGCCAGCGTACCAAAGAGCTGCCAGCGGATGCCTATGCGGCTGCGCCGCTTCTTTTTCGTCATTTTCTTTCCTCGAAGCGATAGCCGACGCCGCGCAGGGTCACGATATATTCGCTGTATCTGCCAAGCGTTTTGCGCAGCAGCTTGATGTGTGTATCCAGTGTACGGGCATCACCGTAAAAATCGTAGCCCCACACCTCGCTGATCAGCTTTTCGCGTGTCAGCGCCACATTGCGGTTGCGCAGCAGGTAAAAGAACAGATCATACTCCTTGGGTGACATATCCACACGTTGCCCGTCGATGAATACCAAACGCGCAGTCAGATCCACGCGCAGGCCGCCGTCATCCAGCTCAACAACTTGATTTTTTGCCTCCGCCTCGGCAGCGGAGCGGCGAATGCGCTTCATCACAGCCTCCACGCGCAGCATCAGCTCACGGGGCGAAAAGGGCTTGACCACATAATCGTCGATGCCAAGCTCAAAGCCGTTGATCTTGTCATATTCCTCGCCGCGCGCCGACAGCATAATGATCGGCGTATTCGAGGTCTTACGGATCTCGCGACAAGCCGAAAAGCCATCCAGCTCCGGCATCATAATATCCAAAATAATAATATCGAACTGCTCGCGGCGGCAAAGGCTGACCGCCTCCATACCGTCACCGGCCTCAGTCACGGTGTGCCCCTCGAACTCCGCATATTTTCGAACGATGGAACGGATACGGGCCTCATCGTCTACAACCAAAATATGATACATATTTCCCCTCCGTTTGCGTGATTATCTGGCAGGAATATACTCTACCAGTGTGATATTGACGGTCTGTGTTACACCGTCGCGTATGACACCCAATGCAACGGTATCGCCTACTGCGCAGGAGCGCAGGAGATCCTCCAGCAGATCCAGAGGCGATTCGCCGGTATAGGCGCTGACCACCACGGTGGTGCCGTTGAAGCTGTGAATAAAGTCACCCTGCTTCAGCAAAGAGCCTTCCGAGGCGCTGCTGACATAAGGCATACGCACCCAGGAGCCGCCATTGACACGTGCCGTCTCCGCGATCAGCTCAACACCGAGATCCGGAATGCCGGGCATATAGCCGAGCTGCAGCAGATAATTGATCGACACGGCAGCCGTGTCGATGGGAATGGCGAAGCCAAGGCCCTCCACACCCTCCGCGGCGTATTTGGCATTGACCACACCGATCAGCTCACCTGCCAGATTGAACAGGCCGCCGCCCGAGTTGCCCGAATTGATGGCTGCATTGGTCTGGATCAGGGTCATAGACATACCGTCTACCGTGATCTCGCGCTCCAACGCGCTGATGATACCGTTGGTCACGGTACCGCCCAGCTCGCCCAAGGGATTACCGATGGCGATGACCTCCTCGCCAAGCGCCAGCGCACCGCTGTAACCGAGCTTTGCCACAGTCAGCGTCTCCTGCGGCTGGATCTTGATCACGGCGATGTCTCCCTCCTCATCGGTGCCACGCACCACGGCCGCATAGGTGTTGCCGTTGGTCAATCGCACGCGGATGGTGGTCGCCCCCTCGATCACGTGATTGTTCGTCACGATGATACCGTCGGCGTGCACGATCACGCCGCTGCCGGCACCTGCCGAAATACCGCCGAAATTAGAGCTGGTGGTGGTCATGATCTCCACCACGGAATCCTTGACAGCGGCGGTGGCCTCCATCAGGGTGCCCTTCTGCGCACCGGCAGAGCCATTGACCGAATCGGTCAGTGCCGCGCCGTCATTTTTGTGTAGCACGACCGCGGCATAATTGTAATTCTTATCGCCATCGGTACCGAAATACTGCCCTGTCTGCTCTTTGTCTCCGCCTTCGGAAATCACAACGCTGGGATCGTTTTGCGGCAGCGAAACGGTATGCTTCGCCATCCATCCGCCAAGAAATCCGACTGTGCCGGAAAGCAATATACATCCGGCCAAAAGCAACGCAAGAAGCCCCGATCTTCTCTTTTTGCGCGTAGCATCGCCGTGAGAAGCGCCGGCATAGCTTTGATTGAAGACATAACCATCTCCGCTATTCTGATAGGAAACGCCGAACCAGCAGCTCTCGGTCGTTGCTTCGCAGTCATTCTCTGCGTTATTGCGTGTCATTTCTATATCGTCAGGCACTGCGGGCATATTTTCTTCGTTTCTGTTTTCACTTTGATCGTCAAAACGGTTCATACGCACACTCCTTCGATTTTATGCCCCCAGTATAGCTTCTTTATGTGACGATTTTATGATTAAGGCGAAAAGATGCTTTGAACTTCCCTTTTTTCTCGGTTTTGAGATTGAAAAGATGCTGAAAATCTGTTATAATAAAGAAAATACGGGAAAGGTGGTGACCCCTTATGCGTGAGCTGATCTCTCAAATGCTGAAGGAGCGCGGTATTTCGCTCTGCGCGCCTCTCTCACTCTCGGATTGCAGCATCCAAAAGCCTTATCTGCTGCAACGCGAGGGGATCCCTGCCGACGGCACCGCGTTTCTCTTTGCCGTACCTTATTATACCGCATTTTGTGAGGATCCTGCAAGAAATATTTCGGCATATGCGGTCTCTGCCGATTATCACCTCTTTTTTCGACAGCTTTTTGACGAGATCTTACCCATTCTGCGCGCACGCTTTCCGCAGCACCGATTTGCCGGCTTTACCGACCACTCCCCGATCGCAGAGGTGGAGGCCGCCGTACGGGCGGGATTGGGCGTGCTTGGCTGCAACCACCTGCTGCTGACCAAGGCATACAGCTCCTATGTTTTCATAGGCGAGATACTGACCGATGCCAAAACAGACGCACCTGCCGGCCCGTTGCACCGCTGCACCGCCTGCGGTGCCTGCCACAGCGCCTGCCCCGTCTCATTGGGAGAGGACTGCCTTTCTGCTCTGACACAGAAAAAGGGCGAGCTGGATGAGAGGGAGCGCGAAGCGCTTTTGGCACACGGGATGGTATGGGGCTGCGACCGTTGCCAGGAACGCTGCCCCGTCACGCTTTCAGCCAAGCAAAGCGGCAGCATTTACACGAACATTCGCTTTTTTACCGACACTGCTCTGCCGCATCTGACAGCCGATACCGTCGAGACGATGACAGAGGAAGCGTTCGCAGCACGGGCCTATAGCTGGAGAGGGCGGCAGGTGATCCTGCGCAACCTGAAATTATTACAGAAGGGAGAGCGCTCATGATCCGATTCCTTTATCACGCCGGCAGCACTGAGAGCCGCGCGTGGATGACCGATAGCATCCGGCAGGATCTGCAGGGTGGCAGTCAGGTGCTGCTGCTGGTACCGGAGCAGGAGACGGTAGCCGTCGAGCGCCGTATGCTGGAGCAGCTGCAGCCCGCGGATCAGCTCTCCTTTGAGGTCGTCAACTTTTCCCGTCTCGCCAATCGTGTGTTCCGCACGCTGGGCGGACTTTCCTATCGCAATGCGACCCCTGCGGTCTCTGCCCTGCTGATGTGGCAGACGGTCGGCGAGCTGCTCCCCTTGCTCCGTCAGTACGGCAGCGAGAGCGCAAAGGACAGCGCGCTTTGCGAGCTGATGCTAAAAACCGAGGCACAATGCAAAAGCGGCTGCGTGAAGGCAGAGGCACTGCTGGAGGCCTCTGAACGGCTGCCCGAGGGAGAGCCCCTGCGGGACAAGCTCCACGACATCGGTCTGATCCTTTCCACCTTCGAGGCAAATCTTTCCATGCGCTTTGACAATGCCGCCGACGATCTGACCCGTCTGGCGGAAAAGCTGCGATACCACGGCAAAACGCTGTTTTCAAAAACGCAGATCTATATCGATTCCTTCACCGACTTTACAAAGCAAGAGATCGACGTTCTGCGTGCGCTGTTCGCCGCAGCGCCCGCTGTCACCGTCAGCTTTCCGATGCGCGGCCCTGCGGACGACGGCCTACATCTTCACGCCGTCAAGGAGACTCACCGCCTTCTGGAGCGCGCCGCAAGAGATACGGGACACCGCATCTTTACAGAGGGCGCGCTGCAAAAAAAGCCCCGAAACGCGCTGGAGTATTTTTCGCAGAACATTTTTTGTATGGCTGCCGAAAAGGCCCCCTTGCAGATGGCCGGCTCGGAGCAGATCGCGCTGACCGTTTGCGCCTCCCCCTTTGAGGAGGCTACCGCCGCCGCAATGGAGATCCATAGGCTGATCCATGCCGGCTATCGTTACCGCGATATTGCGGTTGTGGTACGCGAGGCCTCGGACTGGCTGGGTATTCTGGATGCCACCTTTGAAAAGGAAGAGATCCCCTGCTTCATTTCTGAAAAAACGGATATCACCGTACGCCCTTTGATCAAGCTGATCATGGAGGCGCTACGCATCCATCTCGGAAACTGGCGCGAGGAGGATGTGATCGGCTATCTCAAAACCGGTCTGACCGGTGCTGACGCGAGCGACATCAACCTGTTTGAAAGCTACGTCAGCGTTTGGCACCTGCGCGGCGAGAGCGCTTATACCGCGGGCGAATTCAACAAAAACCCGGACGGCTTTTCCGCCAGACGTTCTGCCCGCGGCGAGCATATACTGGCCGGTGCCAATCGTGTACGAGAGGCCATTCTGCCCTCGCTGACTGCCTTTTTTAAGGCATTGGAGGAGGCACCGGGTGCCACCGCCCTTTGTCGCGCATTACACGATTTTCTGATGTCCTTGCAGATACCGGAGAAGCTGAAGGCAGAAGCCTCTGCCCGTCTGCAAAGCGGTAGCACCCGTGAGGCGGAGGAGCTTTCCCGTCTTTACAGCATCACCATTGATGCGTTGGATGCCATTTCCTTGGCTCTTGGCGACAAAAAAATGACCGTTTCCGAGTTCGCCGATGCGCTGAAGCTGGTCTTTTCCCGTACCGATATCGGCACAATTCCCACCTCGATCGATGCGGTGACCGTGGGCTCTGCCTCGATGCTGCGCACCGACCACCCCAAATTCGTACTGATGCTCGGGCTGAACGAGGGAATGTTCCCCCGTACCGTCAGCGATGACGGACTGTTGAGCAGCGCTGACAAGAAAAAGCTGGCCGCGCTGGACGTGGTATTTCCCGTAACCGGAGTTAAACTGGCCTCGGATGAGATGTTCTTCCTCTACCGCGCCGTTTCCGCGCCCACCGAGCGACTTTGGCTCTCTTACGCGCAAAGCGGCTGCGATGGCCGCTCGCTATCCCCCTCGATCGCCATTACACGCCTGCTTGCGCTCTTTCCCAAGGTGCCTCAGCGCGTGTTTGCCACCTATAATCCCATGGACCGCATCTATACCTACAGCGGTGCCATTGAGACACTTGCTGAGCTGCCGCCCGTTGCGGCTGATGCTCTGCTCACCTATCTGGAGGAGCAAGGTGTTCACGCAGCCAGCAGTCTGCGCCGCCCTGTGGTCGAGCCGGGTGCCGCCGTGCCGGAGGAGCTGGCCTCCTCTCTGTTCCTCAGCAAAAATTTCAGCCCTACGCATCTGGAGGGCTTTGCGGGCTGTCGCTTCAAATATTACTGTAAGCATATCCTGAAGCTGCGTGAGGAGCCCACAGACAAAATGACCTCTGCCGAGATCGGCAACTTCATCCACTACGTGCTGGAGCACATTCTGAAAACGATACGGGCAAAGGGCGAGGATCTTGCGGCTTACGATACGCAGGCGCAGGAGAAATTGGTCCTGGAGATCTGCGAGGACTACAAAAAGCAGCTGCTGGAGATCGGCGGCGCCTTCAATCCCCGTACCGCCACCCTGATCGAGCGCCTGCAGGTACTGGCGCGGTTGATCGTCGGCGGCCTGTTTGCCGAGCTTACGGACAGTCTGTTCTCCCCTGCTTTTATGGAGCTGAAGCTGGACGACATCGGGGAGCGCCCCGAGATCCGTGTGGGGGATATTACAGTTCCGCTGACCGGCACCGCCGACCGCGTGGACTACTGGCAGGCCAAGGACGGCCGCGTTTTTCTGCGCGTATCCGACTATAAGACCGGCCACAAGGAGTTTTCACTCTCCGAGATCGAAAAGGGCTTTTCGATGCAGATGCCCCTTTATCTCCACGCTCTCTGCCACGGCACGCATCCGCAGATCGCCAAAAGCCTTGATGTGGATGAAAGCACCGTATTTCTACCGGCCGGTGCCACATATTTTTCCTCTGCCGTCGGCAGCGAGAAAACAAATGCGCGGCAGGATGCCGAGGAAGCAATGAAAAACGCTGCGGAGCGCCTGGAGCGCAACGGCGTTCTGCTGGAAGACCCGGCAGTGCTGAACGCACTCTCACTTTCGGGTGACGATGCCATATTGGGCAGTGCCAAAAACCGACTTTCAAAAGAAGGCTTTGACGAAATGTTCAAGCGATTGGAAAGCACTGTTTCCCGCATTGTCAGCGAGATGCGCAGCGGTGAGGCAAGCGCCCGTCCCGTCAAGAACGGGGATGCGATACCCTGCACCTACTGCCCCTTTGCTGCGGTCTGCCGCAATGCCAAAAAAGCAAAAAAATTCAAAAAATACTAAGGAGGATACCAATGGGAGAGCACATTTGGACGCCGGACCAGGAAAAAGCGATCAACCAAAGAGACCGCACGCTATTGGTATCCGCAGCCGCGGGCTCCGGCAAGACCGCCGTTCTGACCGAGCGCATCATCCGCAGCCTGACCGACGAGGAGCATCCGGCTGATATTTCCCGGATGCTGATCGTGACCTTCACCAGAGCAGCCGCCAACCAGCTGCGACAAAAGATCTCCAAGGCGCTGACCAAGCAGCTTGCCACCGATCCCGGCAACACGCATCTCGGTGAGCAGCTGATGCTGCTGGGTGCCGCGCACATTTCCACCATCGACTCCTTTTATATGGATGTGGTGAAATCTCATTTTCAGGCCGCAGGCTTTCCTCCTGCCTTCCGCATTGCCGACAAGGACGAGATCACGCCTGTACGTTTGGAGATCATGAACGGCGTTGTGGATCAGATGCTGAAGGAATACCCGGATTTTCACACCATTACCGATATTTTCTGTGATTTCAAGCACGAAAGCGAGCTTGGGCTGATCCTTGTCTCGGTAGCGGAGCGACTGGCTAAGCTTCCCTACGACTATGACACGCTGCTGCAGACCGCCGAGATGCTGGAGCAAGATGGAGACAAGGTACTTTATACCACCTTTGGCCGCTCCTGGCTTGTCTCGGTACTCTCTGCCGCAAGGACCGGCAAGGAGCTGTTTGAGGCCGCTACCAAGGAAATGGCAAGCGAGGAAAACGCAACGCCCATCGCCGATAAATACGGTGCCTACCTGGCAGAAGCCTCCGCGCGCTTTGCCGCCGTTGCAGAGCTCTGCGAGCTGGCAGAAGCACGAACCGAGGATCCGGGCGAGCTATATGACAGATTGCGTGCGCTTTTGCTGGAGCCCCTTGTGGCCACCGTGGGCACCAAGCGCCCCAAGGAATCGACCGAGTTCAAAAACCGCATGAAGCTCTGTAAGACCTTTTTGAAGGACATCTGGCTTGAAAAAGCACCCGTTTGGGGGGCAAATAGCAAGGAGGAGATCGCCGAAAGCGCTCTGGAGACCGCCCGTCTTCTCCGCCTTCTGCACAAGACGCTCGCCATCTATTCCGAGAAGGTACTGGAGGAGAAAAAGAGTCGCGGTATGTTTGAGTTCTCCGACATTTCCAGAGCCGCCTATCGGCTGCTGGTAGAGCCGGACGGTGACACGCCCACGGCATTGGCCAAGGAGATCTCCGCGCAGTACGATGCGATCTACATCGATGAATATCAGGATGTGGATGCTATGCAGGATGCCAGCTTCCGCGCCATTTCCAACGGTCGCAATCTCTTTTTGGTAGGCGATATCAAGCAGAGCATCTACCGCTTCCGCGGCGCACAGCCAACCGTTTTCGCAAACTGCCGCAAGTCCTTTCCCACATTGGAGGATCCGCCTCAGGATGCCCCCGCATCCAAGATCTTTATGTCTAACTGCTTCCGCTGCGATGAGAATGTGATCAAATTTTCCAACACGGTCTCCGAATTTCTCTTTTCCAGAAATGCGGAGAGCATCGATTACACCACCAAGGATAATCTGCAATTTTCCAAGAAAAAGGGCGGCAAGGCCAAGTGCCGCGTGCTGGTACTGGAAACACTCAGCGCCAAGGAGCGAGGCTACGCCATAGAAGGCGCCGTACTGGAGGCAAAGCTGATCGCCAAGGAGATCCGCGACCTGCTGGAGAACGGCAAAAAGGCAGACGGCTCGCGCATCGCTCCTAAGGATATTGCGGTGCTTTCGCGCACTGCCGATCACTTCTCTACCGTGGTAAAGGAGTTGAATAAATACGGTATTCCCTGCAACGACATCTCCAAGCAAAGTTTTTTTGAAAACCCCGAGGTGCTTTGCATGTACAGCCTGCTGGCCGCCATTGACAACCCCTTCCGTGATATTTATCTGGCAGCGGCGCTGCGCTCCCCCTTCTTTGGCTTTACGCTGGAGGATCTTGTTAGGATCCGCACTGGGCAGGATCGCTCGATATCACTTTACGAGGCTCTCTGTGAGGCAGAAAAGAGCCGCTCCCTTTCTACGGATCTACTCACAAAAATCAACGATTTCTCTACCCGTTTTGCCACTTATCGCGAAAAGGCGCAATCCTTGCCGGTGGATAAGCTGCTCCGCTACCTCTACCGCGACACGGCTGTTCTTGCCTTTGCCGGCTTTGAGGAGGATGGCCGCGGCAACCTGACCCGAAAGAACAATCTGACAAGACTTTATGAGTACGCCCGCAGCTTTGAGGCGGGTGGCTTTAAGGGGCTTTATCAATTCATCCGTTACGTGGACGGCATTATGGAAAGCGGCGCGGAGATGGAGCAGCCCGAGGGCAGCGGTGACGCGGTGCTCTTCAGCACCATCCACAAGTCCAAGGGATTGGAATTCCCCATCTGCTTTCTGATCTCCACCCAAGGGAACGCCGCAAAAAAGGAATACGGTCCTCCCTTTTTGGTGGATGAGCACGTGGGCTGCGGTCTGCGCCTTTGCAACGCGGGGCCCTTCTCCCGTTACGAGACCTTCTTCCGTCGCACGTTGGAGGAGGAGCTTGCCCGTCAGGGGCGCGAGGAGGAGATGCGGCTGCTTTACGTTGCCATGACGCGCGCCATTGAGCAGCTGATTGTGACGGCTGCACCCGTCGCCAAGAACAATACGCTGATGCAGCGCGCAGAGCTTGCCAGCCTGCCCCACATCGGCGATCTCGCCATCGGCGGCAGCTATCTCGAGTGGATCCTTGCTGCCATCCAGACTCCCGATGCAGATGAATACGTGACCTGCACCTATCTCACCGAGCCGAAACCGGATAGCGAAGCAGCCCTCAATACGGAATTCGAAAACGTGCAAAAATCCGACGAAAAAGGCGCCATTGAAGCACAGAAGGCCGCCAAGATCGCGCGCGAAATGGAACGGCTGAAAAAGCGCCTTTCCTTCCAATATGCCTACTCCCATCTCGCCACGCTGCCCGCAAAGCTTTCGGTCTCGCGGCTATCCCCCACGGTGCTGGACGTTTTCGATAGCACCGATTGCGGCACACCCACCCAAAGCGAGGAGGACGTGGAGCGCTTGCTGCACACCTTTGACCGCGCACCGCAGTTTGATACCAAATCGCTTTCCGCAGCTGAGCGCGGTACTGCCACCCACGAATTTTTGCAGTTCTGCGATTTTGCCAGAGCAGAACAAGACATCAAAAACGAGCTTGGGCGCTTGATCGCAGAGCGTTTTCTCTCCCCCGATACCGAAGCGGCCGTGCGACTGGATGAGTTGGAGCGCTTCTTTAAAAGTGATTTCTATCGCGCGCTGAAGGACGCCAAAAGGATCTACCGCGAAACGCGCTTTCACATCTTTTTACCGGCCTCGGAATTTACTGACAAAGCGGATCATGCAGAAAAACTGGCCGACGAAAAGCTGGCCGTGCAGGGCGTGATCGACCTGTTTTACGAAAACGAAAAAGGTGAGCTGATCCTTTGTGACTACAAGACAGACCGTCTCACCCCCTATGAGCTGACACATCCCGAGGCTGCCGCCCAAAAGCTTTCCGAGCGGCACGGCATGCAGCTTTCCTATTACAAAAGGGCGTTGGAGCAGATCTGCGGCAAAACGCCCGACCGCATTCTCATCTATTCCCTGCCTCTCGGTGAGGCGATAGAGGCGATCCTGCCGAATTGACCTAAAGCAAAAAGGAGGCGTGAGCTTGCTATCCGCAAAAAAACGTGCCGATCTGCTAAACGGCCCACTATTTTCCTCGATCGTGAAATTTTCGATCCCGCTGATCATCGGTCACCTGATCCAGATCCTTTTCAACGCCGTTGATATTGCGGTGCTTGGCAATATGGCCTCCACTGTCGACGTGGCATCCGTGGGTGTGACCGGTGCGGTGACAGGCCTGCTGATCAATGCCTTCGTGGGCTTTTCTACTGGTACAAACATCATTCTGGCCCGTTTTCTTGGTGCCAGAGACGAGGAAAACGTGCGACGTACTGTTGACACCTCGATACTGGCCGCAGCCATTACGGGAGCTGTGATCGCCGTTGTCGGCCTGTTCGTGGCACCGTTGATACTTTCGATGATCGACTGCCCGGCAGAATGCCGCGACGGCGCGATCCTTTACCTGCGCATCTATCTGTGTGCAACGCCCGCCATTCTGATCTACAATTTCGGCGCTGCCATCATCCGTGTTTCGGGCGACACCAAGCGACCGCTATATTACATCATCGCCGCAGGCCTGCTCAACGTGATCCTGAACTTTATCCTTTGCCTGGTCCTGGAGCAGAAGGTGGCAGCTGTTGCGATCGCAACATTCGCCTCGCAGGTGCTCAGCGCTACGATGGTAATCATCCATCTGTGGCGCATGAGCGGCCCCTGCCGCATCCGTTTTCGGGAAATGCGCATCCACGCGCAGACCTTTGGCAAGATCGTGCGCTTCGGCTTTCCCTCCGCCATTACCAACTCGCTGTACTGCATCCCCAATCTGCAGATCCAATCTGCCATCAACACCTTCGGCGCTGCCGGCATTTCGGGCAACACGGCGGCGGCCAGCCTGGAGTCGATGCTGGGCAGCGTTCACGCCGGATTTGGCACCACAGCCATGACCTTTGTGGGGCAAAATCTGGGTGCCGACAACCGTCAACGTGTGAAAAAGAGTATGCTGTACTGCTTTGCCGTGGCCGTCACGGCAGCCGGCATTCTCGGCTTCACCGCCGCCACCTTTCTCGGTGAGCCGCTGCTCTCGCTCTATATCCCCGGTGCGGAGGATGCCGTTGCCTTCGGTATGGTGCGTATGCGTCACATCTCGCTCTTTCTCTTCGTTGGCGCTGCCAATACGCTGCTGGCCAGCTGTATGAACGCCTTCGGCTACCCCGTTTCGCAGACCATCTGCAGCCTGATCTCGGTGCTGGGCCTGCGTATTATCTGGATGGCCTTCCTGTTCCCTGCGCGACCGAGCCCGGAAATGCTTTATTTTTGCTTTACCGTTTCCTGGTGGCTGCAGCTGGTGCTGCTTTCGGTCTCCTTCGGTATCGTTTACAACAAATACCGCAAAGGCAAGCTGCACGAAATATAAGAAAAAGCGCTACCGCAAAGGGGACGTACTCTTAAGGACCGTTTTTGAAATTTAATAGGGCACATTACCGACTGACATGAAAAGACAGAGAGTTTATAGCATACTGTTCTTAACGGAGAATAGCAAAAGGCAGACAGTTTCGACTGTCTGCCTTTTGCTATAGGGGTTTGGCTATGCCAATTTTGCATTTGAGTGGTCAAATGCGATGATCTCACTTCATTCTTTTTAAAATGTAGCAAAAAACATTTTATAGAAGCCTTTGCGTAATTATATCGTAATACTCTCTTTCTTTCTCTATACCAATATAATTTCTACCTAAGTTTTTAGCCGCAACTAATGTAGTTCCACATCCACAAAAAGGATCTAATACAGTTTGCCCTTCAATGGTAGATATACCAATTAAATACTCCATCAATGCTACAGGTTTTTGGGTTGGGTGCAACCCCCTATCTGTTCTTTCGGCGTTACATTTAATGATGTTTGAACAAACTTCAATGCCTGTATTGCTCAAATGATTATCTTTGATATACTGCTCATTATAGGCACCAACATTATGCTCTTTTATGTTATCTGTCAATGTTGTTCCTATTTCGTAAGGCTTCATAAACCACAAAATTGG
Source organism: Oscillospiraceae bacterium (assembly GCA_015065135.1). Classification (GTDB taxonomy): domain Bacteria; phylum Bacillota; class Clostridia; order Oscillospirales; family CAG-272; genus Firm-07. The sequence continues at coordinate 16,594 of SVQY01000005.1, read as the reverse complement.
CTCAAACAACGGGCGAAGTGTTGTATGTGCTAAACTATTCGTGTCTGTGGAAACTTCTTTCATAGATAAATCCTCCGTTGTGTTTTTTAGTTTTGACTGGCAGGTCAAACTCATTATAACACATCGGAGGATTTTCTGCTCATCGGTTAACCTCTTCTGAACCACGCGTCTAACGCGTGGTTTTCGTTTTACAAAAAGTCATTACAGAATTACTTCCGTAATGACTTTTTCTTAATAATATACACGCAATTTTATTTTATAACTTCTTACTATGATTGATGCAAGCATGATTAATAATAAACTTCTTTAGATCTAGTCCAATTATCTAATGAAAATAATATATGCTTCTTCATCAAAATTATTTTTTTAAACTCATCTAAGTCGATTTTTTCCCACATTTTTGAAGTTGTTTCTTCATAAAAATGTGAGTTACTTCTCTGAGTCATTCTTCTAATTGCGTAATCAAATTCTTTTTCTGAATATGAGTACTCTAAAAAATTGTTATCAAAAACATTTCCTAGGAATGTTGTTAGTAAAATCCTGCTTTCCTTGGTGTTACTAGATTCAAAAATGTCTATTGCCTTTTTTAGATACTTACATAAAGCCGAGTTGCTATTGAGATATATTCCTCCTATCGATTTTACTCCTATTTCATCATTTAGCCCCTCTATGCAAAAATCTCCTGTAGGTAAATGTATTTTATTAGAATAACTAGGAGTTCTTCTGTATTCCGATGGTATATCATATGATTTCCAAAGACCTTCTTCATTTCCGAATGTAAGTTGTATTTTTCTTTTCATTGTATCAACTTTAATTTGGGTAACATTTTTAGCTTGAATAATTTGCTTATGAAGTATCTGATATTGGCTAAAATTGGTAATTAAAGGTATTCTGCTTAAACTAATGTTTTCCCCTAAAACAGTTTTAACCATTTTTGAAACAGTTATATCTGTGGAAATTTCTTTAAATAGCATTTCGATTGCATTTATTATTTTGTAATCTAAAATGTCAACTTTTTCAACTTCAAGAACATCGTTTACTGATAATACATCTCTCTTGCCATCTTTTTCAACAAACAAACATTTAATATCTGATAATGATTTAATTAAAAGTTTTTCGTCTATTGGTTCGACGCTATCATTGGTGTAAGATGCTTTAATAAGAGGTGCCATTATATAATGACTTTCTTGAATCGCCCATGATTTTGAATAATTTTTTTCTTCCAAGCATTTTATTTGGTCTTCAATAAATAACCTATAACAATCATAGATCGCTTTTAAAGCCTCATTATTGGCATCGTACTCCAAAGCAGTTCTTGCAACGTTTGTTTGGTATTTGCTTCCGCGTATATTAGCAATAGCTAAAATATTATTGGACTTATATCCAGGAGTATAAAATTCTACTCTTACACCTTCGACGCAAGTTCCCACCGGAGGAACCTTAGGTCTATCTTCGAACGAATGAAATTCTAAAAAGCTCCAATCGGATAGATAATTATTATACCTTAAAGCACAAGCCACTGTTACATTTCCTATCGTTTTCTCTTCAACCTTTATCGTGTTATCATCTACGTTATAATTTTCCTCCTTTAGAAAATTAACAAGTACTTCTTTTAAAGTTTGATTTCCGATAGTTATCTCTTCACCATTTATAATCAATGTTATTGGTATATCGGAAAGCACTATCCATTTTTTTAAATTCATCTCCAAATCATTCATGTTAACATCGGGACGAATATGAAGTTTGATTATGGTGCCATGATCTTGAATATATCCATTGGTTTTGCTTGGCGTTTCTTTCTTTAGCAGATATTTTCCGTTAACATTGCGTAAACAAAGAATGTTCACCCACTCCTCAGATACTGACTTGGTTTCTATATCAACATCATTCGCAACCATAAAGCAAGTAAGAATACCTATTCCAAATCTGCTAATAGGATTGAAATCTTTATATGTTTCTTTAAATTGTTTCTGTCTATATTTAGACGCTCCCACTTTAAGAAGATAATTCTCAATATCGTATATGGTCATTCCCGTACCATTATCAGTAAAACTCAGTATGCGATCTTTTTCATTCCATTCAATTCTTATCTTTCCATTGTAAGAACTATGAGAATTTCTAGAATCCTCTATTGATTGTAGTTTTATAGCATCTATAGCATTTTGTGATAATTCCCTTACTACAACAGAAGAGTCGTTATATAAGGTATGCCCAACTAAAAGCTTTAAAATATTATCTTGTTCAATAGTAAACTCAAGTTTTTTGGCTTCAAATCCTTCTGTTTCAATATTGCTTTCATCAATGCTTTTCCAAGGGAACTCGTGATGAGCATTCTCTTGCCTTTTAGCGACTTGGGCGATTTTATGACAAGCATTTAGTTCTTTTTTTACATATTGCAGATAAGAAGAAAGTCCAAAAAATGCCTCGGCCGTATCTGAACCCGAGAAATATGCATGGATTTCTATAGTGTCTTTGACGATGGTTTCATCAATGTTTCCTTCTAAATTTCGCTTCGCTTGAGGACAAATAGAGGTTACTGCTTGCTGTTTTTCCCATTCCAAAATGCTAATTGGATTAGAAATATCAAGTAGTTTCCTTTCTATCGAAGGAGTGCGGTCGCTTGTTATATGTAACAAATCAGCGCATCTTAAAATAATTGCAATATAATTGAGGTTAACAACTTCTTGTTCGTCGTCACCATATTTGCTAGAAATCTTATACTTATTAAAGTCATCGAGATCATCTCTGTGATGACTTTCGCACACCATACCCAAATCATTTTTGAATTTTTCGAACAATCCATCTAATGTTTGATTTAAAATTTCGCACTGATCATCGGCGTTTCCGTATATATTTTGTCCCCTGTTTTCAAGCCACTCTCTTATTCTAAAAGCATGATTTGATCTTACAAATTCTTGATACAAATACTTTTCATCTTCAGCTACCTTTTTATATTCTGGTGTTGCAGTTGCCAATGTTTTTTCTTTGAATTCTAAGAATTTCGAGTTGGAGTTTCTTTGTGCAAATTCTTTTTTACTAACTACCATTCCCAAGTCATGAAGATAGATTGACAGGGTAAGCATTAACCACTCCGCGTTAGTCATTTTAGTTTTTGTGGTCTCTGGAATTAACCATTCTGCTATCTTCAACATTTTGTTAATGTGGGAAATATCGTGAACTGTGTATTGTTCAAAGATTTCATTTGTGCCAATTGTCTTCAACATAGCGGCAATTGTCTTCTTAATACTTAGCAATTTGATTCCATTGCAAAAACTAAGGCTCTCTGCTTGTTCGGCGCGTTTTTCGATATCATATTCCAAGCGATTAATCATTTTCTGTCTCCTTTGCAGTTTATGCTATAATTTTCAACAATATTTTACACTATTTTCCAAATAAAATCAATATTCTACACAACATTTAGACTTATTTTATGTGTTTTTTCTAAATTTGGTTATTCCCTCAAGTATAAGTGAAGAGTAACGCCTGTTTTAACAAGTCATTACTGACACCGCATTAAAAAATCCATCACAGACTCTCGTCCATGATGGATTTTTCTTTGTCCTACTCGGTTAGCGTGATTTCTTCGGTAAGAACATTACGCTAATGCGGTAGCGCTTTTTCTTATTTCTTCATCTCAGCAAGGATGGCGTTCAGCACAAGGCGCTCGGCCTCGGCGGTATCCTTTGCCTCTACCGTGGCGCCTGCGGCGCGGCGGTGACCGCCGCCACCAAAGGTGGCACAGACGGCGGCAACGTCAAAGTCGATATTGGCTCTGGTGGAAACGCGGAAGCTGCGTGCCTCGGTAGGCTGACGGATGGCAACGGCGATCTCAACCCCTGCCACCGAGCGCACCAGATCCACTAAAGTGGAGAGATGCTCGTCCTGCAGCTTATTGAACCTCTTATCCTCAAAGGAAACAGAGGCGATACCGATCCTGCCCCCCTCGAAAAGATGGAGCTTTTCAAAGCCCAGCTGCTCGGCACGGAGCATGGCGAGAGACTTGATGCCGAAGAGCTTGTGGCTGATATCGGCAACGTCGATGCGCTCTACCAGCGCGGCGGCGCGGAGATGGGTCTCTTTAGTGGTATTGGAATAGCGGAAACCGCCAGTATCCGAGCTGATAGCCGCGTAAAGCAGCGCGGCACATTCCTCAGGGGCCTCCTTGCCCGAGGCGGCGATCAGATCAAAGATGATCTCGCCGCAAGCGGCGGCATCGGGCAGTATCAGATGATCCGCGTAAGGGGTGCCCATGCCGTGATGGTCGATCATCAGGGACACGCGCTCTCCATAGATGTCGTAAAGTGCGCCCATTTGCGCGGGGGATGCGGTATCTACGCTGATAAAGCGCGCATTCTCAAAGCCCTGCGGAAGGCTATCCGGCAGAACGCTTTCCTGCACGCCGTCGGTAAGAAAGCGCAGTCGCTCGGGGATCTCGTCGGCGCAAAGACAGTAAGCGGGGCTGCCGTTTTCACGCAAAAACGCTGCCAGCGCAAATGCTGAGCCGATGGCATCCGCATCCGGATGCACGTGGAAAAGCACGCAGGTGGGCTGTGGCTGCAGCAGTTGCGCCAGCACCTGCTCTGCGGTCAGCTTACGGTATTCCTTCATCTTACTGCTCACCCTCGCTTCCCTCTTCCTCATCGGGATCGGTAATGGTAATAGAGTTGAGCAGAGAGGAAATGTGTGCACCGTAAGCAATGGAATTATCCTCCACGAAGGTGAACTCGGGGGTGGCGCGCAGATTCATACGCTGCGCCACCTGGCGGCGGATGAAGCCTGCCGAGGACTTCAGCCCCAGATAGACCTCCTTCTTATCACCCTGCAGGGCGGAATAGTAGACCTTGGCATATTTGAGATCGGGAGTCACATCCACACCCGTCACGCTGACAAAGGCGCCGCTGACACGGGGATCCTTGACCTCGCGCAGAATCTCTGCCAGGGTCTTTTGCATTTCGTCGTTAATTCTTCCTCTGCGGTAATTTGCCATAAATTCTCCTAAATCTTAATGGTGAAAAAGGAGAGCGCAAGGCTCTCCCTTTTCTATTGCGTCAGCTCTTACTGAGCAGCGTCAACGATAGCGGTGAACTTCTTTGCGACCAGAGAAGCGCCACCGATCAGACCGCCGTCGATGTTGGGCTTAGCCAGCAGGTCAGCGGCATTGGCATCGTTCATCGAGCCACCGTACTGAATGGTGGTTGCCTCAGCAACCTCATTGCCGTAGAGCTCGGCAATGGTAGCGCGGATCACAGCGCAAGCATCCTCAGCCTGCTCGGGGGTAGCGGTGAGGCCGGTGCCGATGGCCCAAACGGGCTCGTAAGCGATGATCACGTTCTTCATATCCTCAGCGGAAATGCCGGCAAGATCCAGCTTGATCTGCATAGCGCAGATCTCGTTGGTGATGCCTGCCACGCGCTGCTCCTTGACCTCACCCATGCACAGGATGACGCGCATACCGGCAGCCAGCGCAGCCTTGGTGCGCAGGTTCACAGTCTCGTCGGTCTCACCGAAGTACTGGCGGCGCTCGGAGTGACCCACCAGAACGGTGTTGACACCGATAGCCTTCAGCATATCGGCAGAAATCTCACCGGTGTAAGCACCCTTTGCCTCGTAGTGCACGTTCTCGGCACCGATCACGATGTTGGAGCCCTTAGCAGCCTCCATAGCGGCAGAGATGGTTACGAAGGGAGCGCAGAAAATGATGTCACAGTTGTCCTTACCGGCAACCATGGGCTTGATCTCGTTGATGAAAGCGGTAGCCTCGGCAGGAGTGAAGTTCATCTTCCAGTTGCCGGCAATGACCGTTCTTCTCTTTGCAGGATTCATAGTTATATCTCCTTTGAAATGATGTTGAATTACTTGTCAAGCAGGCAAGCAATGCCGGGCAGGGTCTTGCCCTCGAGGAACTCGAGAGAAGCGCCGCCACCGGTGGAAACGTGGGTCATCTTGTCAGCAAAGCCGAGCTTCTCAACAGCAGCTGCGGAGTCACCGCCGCCGATGATGGAGATGGCGTCGGATGCAGCAACTGCGCTGGCAACGGCGTGGGTGCCTGCGGCGAAGTTATCCCACTCGGAAACGCCCATCGGGCCGTTCCATACAACGGTGCCTGCATTCTTCAGCTCCTCAGCAAAGAGCGCCTGGGACTTGGGACCGATGTCCAGACCCATCCAGCCCTCGGGAATGGCATTGGAGTCAGCCATCATGCTCTCGGTGTTGGCATCGTACTCCTTGCCCAGCTTGTTATCAACGGGCAGCAGGAACTTCACGCCCTTGGCAGCAGCCTTGTCCATCAGCTCACGAGCCATATCCAGCTTGTCAGCCTCGCAGATGGAGGTGCCGATCTCCCAGCCCTTAGCCTTGAAGAAGGTGTAAGCCATACCGCCGCCAACGATCAGGGTATCGACCTTCTCGATGAGGTTGTTGATCACGCCGATCTTGTCGGAGACCTTAGCGCCGCCGAGAATGGCAACGAAGGGACGCTTGGGATCGGAGAGAGCGCCACCCATGATGGAGATCTCCTTCTGAATGAGGTAGCCGCAAACTGCGGGCAGGTAATCAGCAAGACCTGCGGTGGAGGCATGAGCGCGGTGAGCGGTGCCGAAGGCATCGTTCACGTAGATCTCAGCCATGGAAGCCATTTCCTTGGCGAACTCGGGATCGTTCTTGGTCTCCTTCTTGTGGAAACGAACGTTCTCCAGCAGCAGGACCTGACCGGGCTTCAGAGCAGCAGCCTTTGCCTTAGCATCGGGACCAACAACATCGGCAGCCATCTGAACCTCGATACCGAGCAGCTCGGAGAGGCGCTTTGCAACGGGAGCGAGGGAGAACTTCACGTTATCGTTCTTAGCACCCTCGAGATACTTAGCGGTAGCGGCCTCGCGCTCAGCCTCGGGCAGAGCCTCTACCTTCTTCTTCTCCTTCTTGTCAAGCTCCAGCTTGGCATCCAGGATATTGTGGGGACGGCCGAAGTGAGAGCAAAGGATCACAGCGGCACCGTTATCAACCAGATACTTGATGGTGGGCAGAGCGCCGACGATACGCTTGTCGTCGGTGATGACACCGTTCTGCATGGGAACATTGAAATCGCAACGGGCAATTACCTTTTTACCCTTAACGGCGATATCCTCGATCGTCTTCTTGTTGTAGGTCATTGTAAATAACCACCTTTCGTAAATTTTGGGCGTTGCGGCATCCGATGCCCGCACAAACCCACATTAACGGCAATATTATACCACAATGTGAAAACTTTATCAAGTGTTTCGGCAAAATTTTCCTCAAAAACATATAAAATCATATATTTGAAAAGAAAATGGCCTCTTTGCGCCCCTTTTGATGTGCATTTTGGCATATAGCAAAGCCGCCCTTCCACAAGAAGGGCGGCTTATACGAGTTTTTCGGTTGTGCACTACCGGGGTTTATGCCGTTCAAAGCACCTTTGAGATCCAGAACCCGAGTGCCCCAAAAACGGCCAGCACCAGCACCGAAAAGATGACCATGACCACCGCCATCACCATCATATAGTCGTTTTGTTCGGCCTTCATTCCGTTGCCGTCGCTGACATCAGAGCTGCCCTGCTGCGCATCCTGTGCCGCGGTTTGTAAAACGCAACCGGCCACGAACGAGCATAGCGTGACAAGAGCCAACAGTACGACCAGGATCCTCTTACCGACTTTTGCAAATTCTCTCATATTTACCTCCTGCAATTCGTTTGAAATTTATCGACATAAAAATTATATACTATATATTTGCCATATTCAATATGGTATTTTGCACAAATTTTATCGGCAGATCAGGCCATATACTGCTTTCGGTAGCCGTTAGGGGTCGCATGCTCCCGATCCCGGAACACTTTACAAAAATACGCGGTATCGGCAAAGCCGCAGGCGACGGCGATCTGTGAGATGGGCAGCTGCGGAGCCTCCAGCAAAAGGCGCTTGGCCTGCCCCAGCCGCACACCGCGCAGATATTCCACAGGGGTGCAGCCCTGCTCTGTGCGGAACAGCCGATAGAGCAGCGAGGAGGAGATCCCTGCCGCCGCTGCCATATCCGATACCGAAAGATCGTCGCGATATCGCTCCTCGATATACGCCTTGGCGGCGCAAAGCGCAGAGCTTTTATTCTCTGCCGAAAGGGACTGAAAATAAGTGATCACCAGATCGTAGGCCAGACGGGAAAGCAGCTCGGAGGGGGCCTTATGCTCCACCGCCTTGGTGCAGGTGCGACGCAGCTCCTTTAGGGGCGCATCGCTTTGGAAGGAAAAGGGCTCGGCATTGAAATAGCGCAGCAGCGGCTCAACGCCCTTACCGTCAAAGCTGATCCAACCGGTACGGCTCTCATCGCTGACGCGCTCATAAAAAATCGGATAGCCCTTTTTCATAAAGGCCGCGCTGCCCTGCTCCAGCAAAAATTCCCCTTTGTCGCACCGCACGCGAACGGCCCCCCGATCCACGAACAGGATCTGATGCAGGGCCGCACCGTTCGGACGGCGTGCGGGAGGCTGATGGAAATCCGCCCCCGCAGTCAACATATAGATCGGCAGCAGCTCTTTTGCCTGCTCACTGTTTTCCGCAAAAAGAAACATAACGCGCTCCGTGTAGAATTTTTATATTTTCGAGAAATTTTCTATTTACAAACCTCTCTTTTTGCATTATAGTACAAGTATAGAGATCTTGTCAAGACGGAGGTTTGGATATGAACGAAATTTTATCACGTGGATACCACAGAGATCCCGAGATCGTGCGGATAAACGAGCTGCCCGATCACGCCTATTTCATTCCCTTTGACACGGCGCCAGCTGCTCGCTTGCCCCGTGAGCATTCTCCCTTTTTCCACTCCCTTTGCGGAGCTTGGCGTTTTTTGTGGCATCCCTCGGTATACGAGATGCAGGATTTTTTTGCCAAGGGCTTTGATCTTGCGGACTTCAAGGAGATAGCCGTGCCCGAATGCTGGCAAGCCCACGGCGCGGACTATACCCAGTACCAGTCCTCTCCCTACCCCTTTCTGTGCGATCCGCCCCGCGTGCCCGAGAAGAACCCCGTGGCCGCCTACGTAAAGGATTTTGATATGACCCCCGTGCAGGGCAAGCGGTATGAGCTGCATTTTGAGGGCAAGGACAGCTGCATTTACGTCTGGATGAACGGGCAGTTCGTGGGCTACGGCGAGGTACCCCACAACGACAGCGCCTTTGATGTGACCTCCTATCTGAAAAAGGGCGCCAACCGCCTTTGCGTGGCGGTGCTGAAGTGGTGCACGGGCAGCTATTTTGACGACCAGGACAAGATTCGCCTATCGGGTCTGTTCCGCGAGGTGTACATACTGGAGCGTGCCGAGGACGGTATGACCGACTTTGCGTTGACCGCCGACGCAAGCGGCGCGCTTTCCCTTTCGGTCAAAGCCAAGGCACCCGTGAAGGCCTCCGTTTATGATGGCGCTATGCTGCTGGCAAGCGCCGATGTGAACGGCCGGTGGACGTGGCAATGTGACACCCCCCACCTATGGTCGGCGGAGGATCCTTATCTCTACGAGCTTGTATTGGAATGCGCAGGCGAGGTGATCCGTCACCGCTTCGGCTTCCGCACGGTGAAGATCGAAAACGCGGTGTTCACCGTCAACGGCAAGGCGGTAAAGCTCTACGGTGTCAACCGTCACGACAGCAACCCCGACACGGGCTACGTGACCGATATGGCATTCATGAGAAACGAGCTGCTGATCATGAAGCGGCACAACGTCAACGCCATCCGCACCTCTCACTACCCCTCCGACCCCCGTTTTTACGAGCTGTGTGACGAGCTGGGCTTTTACGTCATGTGTGAAGCGGATCAGGAGTGCCACGGCATGAGCTATTTGGGCGCGCAATACCCGGGAGGATGGGATGCGCTGGTGGACGATTCCCTATGGGCGACCTGCATCCACGACCGTATGAGCCGCATGTACGAGGCCTTCAAAAACAGCACCTCTGTGGTGATCTGGTCTCTTGGCAACGAGTCGGGCTGGGGCAAGGATCTGGACAATGAGGCCATTTGGTTCCACGAGACAGACAAAACGCGCCCCGTCCATTACGAGAGCGCCTTCAGCGGCTATATGAAGTACGAGGAGGATGAACTCCGCCGCCGCGCAAAAAATCTGGACTTCCTTTCCGCTATGTATCCGCCCTTGCAACCCGGATCCAGCCGTGCGCATCTGCGCGCCTCGCTGGAGCATCCCGTGTTTGCCGAAAAGCCCTACGTTATGTGCGAATACAACCACTCCATGGGAAACAGCTGCGGCGACCTGCGCTTTTATGACGAATGGATACAAAAACACCCCAACTTTGCGGGCGGCTTTATCTGGGAGTGGTGTGACCACGCCATGCGCCTCACAGACGAAAGGGGCAACTCCTATTGCGGCTACGGCGGCGACTTCGGGGAGCATCATCACCTGCACAACGCCTGCATGGACGGTCTGGTGACCCCCGACCGTGTGCCCCATTCCAATCTGCTGGAGGCAAAGGCAGTCTTTGCACCCTTGCGCGTGACACGTGCGGAAAATGGCGATCTTATTCTCAAAAATCGCTATGCGTTCTGTGATTTTTCGCACATTTCGATCAGATGGCGCATCGTTGCCGATAACGAGAAGGTGGCAAAGGGCGTGCTGCAGGCCAATCCTGCCGCAGGCGAGTGCGTAACGGTTCCCTGCCCTGCAAGCGAGCCCTATGCCGCGAAAAACGCGGCACTGACCGTGACCGCCGTTCTTGCCGCCGATACGCCTTGGGCAAAGGCGGGACACGTGGTGGCGGCCTTCTCCTTCCCGCTGGCGGTGACCGAGCGGAAGGCGCTCAAGGCGACCGTTGCGCCCGCGCTGACCGTTGACGATCTTTATTACACCGTTTCGGGCAAGGGCTTTGCCTACGTCTTCCGTCGGGATACGGGTATGCTAACCCATATAAAAAAGGACGGCAAGCAGCTGCTGGCCGCGCCCCTTGCCCTCAACTGCTACCGCGCCCCCACCGATAACGACTGGGGCGTGACAGGCGAGCTGATCGCCAAGGAGTGGCGCAGCAACCGCGCCTTTGGCAACATCGCCTACACCGAGACCTCTGTTTACGATTTCAACGCCGTCACCGAGACGGATGCCGTGGTGCTTGGCGGCGAGCTTGTTTTTGGCGTGCAGGGACGCACCCCCATCGCAAGGGGGGAGATCACCTATCGCATCGACGGCAACGGCAGGCTTTCGATCGGCCAGAAGGGACAGATCTGCGAGGTCCTGCCCTATTTCCTGCCCCGTTACGGCTATCGACTCTCCCTCACCGCGCCCGCAGAAGCGATCCGCTATTACGGCTACGGCCCTGCCGAGTGCTACGAGGACAAGATCAGCCACGCGCTGCTTGGAGAGTATGACTACCTGCAGGACGACCCCACAGGCAACTGGGAAAGACCTCAGGAGAGCGGCAGCCATTGCTACACCGATTGGCTGACTCTTGATTGCAACGGCGTGAAGCTGCGCGTTTCGGGCAACAGGTTCTCCTTCAACGCCACAAGATTTGACATCCACGAGGTGGCAGCCACCGCCCACCGCAAGGATCTGAGCGAGATGGATCACACCGATCTGTATCTGGACTACCGTATGAGCGGCGTTGGCTCTCACTCCTGCGGCGGTCAGGATCCCGTTATCCCCTGCCGTATCAATGCGGGAGAGGCATTTGACTTTGCTTTTGAGCTGGAGATGGTGTAAAAAACAAAAAACAGGAACGGGCAATTTTGCCCGTTCCTGTTTTTTGTCAGATCTCTTTTAACGCGGCTTGTACGCGCCGCAAGACAGCGAATTTTGTCGTGCGGCAAAGGAGCATTTTGTACTGTTGACGCATCCTCTGCATTTTTCTCTTGCTTCATATTCGGCAGAGCGTGCTCGTACCTGCGCGGCGCGTGCTTGATCCTGCGCCAGCTTATTGGCCGCAGCCGCAGCTTGAGCCTGCAGCTCTGCTGCCTTTGCCTGCTCCCGAGCGGCGCGCTCCATTTCCGCATGGTGCTCGCGCATGGCGCGGGCTTGATTCTCGGCAGCGCGCTGCATCGCTTCATTGTAAAGGCGATTTTCCGTTGCCTGTTCTTCCAATATTTCCGCTCTAGCTCGTGCTTCCTCTCTTCTTTGACGTTCTTCTTCGTCTTTACGAACTTCCTCCAAGGCTAAATTGATAGCCTCCTTCAAAGTATCTGCTCGCCCGGTTTTTAATAAAGTTGCAATCAAGCCTGCGTGTTCGAACAAATCGGCGTGGATCACTGTGATGCCATCCAATTCCTTCACCAAGGCATCTCCCTGTTCCTTCAATACGTCAAAACGTTTCAATATCTCTTGACGCGCTTTTTCCCGTTCTTCTATCAAATTGTTCGTGCTTTCAACATAAAACGCATCGCATTCCTTTACCATGTTCAGATATAACACGTCAAAATCTCGAAAGCTCTCGAGATTTTTCTCATTTCTGCGAGCAACATCGTCCATCTTCTTTTCCCAAAGACTCTTTTTTTCTTCCCATTCTCCACACAGCTGTTCCCACGCCAAAATATTTCGAACAGGTATCATAGCTACCAAACTAAAAATACCAAATCCTAACATGCAAGCAACAGAAAGGAAAATCAACCCCCATGCTTTTGACCCAGTAATCAACAAAATCAACCAAAAAGCAAGACCTGCAACCGCCAATACTGAAGAAACAACTCCCTTCATGATATCCTTAGCGGGATCGCCCACATCTTCGGGATTTTTGGGGCGTTCACAAGGAAAAGAAAAATCCGTTTTTGCCACGTGCGGCAATTTTTCCTGAACTATTTTCTGTTTTGCTTTTTGAAACCGCTTCATTTCTTTAACAAGCGCTTCAGTAGCAACACCATCGCCTTCATTCCGTTCCTCGACCAATGCTTGCGATTTCCGGTTTATCTCTCCGAGTTTATCCAAAAGAGATTGTGTACGTTCAAGCTCTGCAATCACTTGCTGTCGGTTCAATTCATTACTCATCTTCATCTTCCTCCCATTCTTCATCTTCATCCTCTTCCTCGTCAGGGGCATTACTCTGCACAATATCGTATAGATATGGCGGCGGAAGTTCATCTTGGAGCTGTGTGGAAAATACAGTAATGATTGCTCGTTCAATCCGATACACATCAGAAAGAGGTGCGCCAGGTTCGCAATAGTTCAATCGTTCATATCCACGCGATTGGCTATACACATCACTTTTTTCTTCATGTAGTGCGGCCAACAGTAGTCTACAACAGTTTTCAAGATCATGCGCATACGAAAGTTCTCGATTTTGAACGCACATAACCAAAGGATTTTTGTTCGGATCGATCACGTCGGGGTATCTTCCATATTCCATCGCAGATCCCTCAACTGTGTGCGCCAAAACGAAAGCCAAACGCAAAAGCGCGGCGCTTTCAATTGTGCTACCGGATAACTTTTTCAAATATTCGTAGAAATGATAAGTCTTAGCTCCGACGCCATTAGCCTTTCTGTATGCATCCACTCCCTCCTTGGTAAAATACCAGTCTTTCTCGCGAGGCTTTAGTCGGTGAGCGATGTCAGCTCTATTCTTAGCTAACCAAAGCATCTTGACAGGAGAAACAAAAAATCCCATTATTACCCTTCCTTTCTGCTTATAAATGTGACACCCCGTCATTTATGTAGGTGTACCTTCTTAATTGTATCACGTTTAATGATGCCTGTCAAGAATATGTAGGCACACCTTCTTATTTTCTTGACGCAAAATTGATAAAATAAATGTAGTAACGAACGGGGGAAGGCTACATGACTGTAAACGATGCTGTGGCAAAGCGTGTTTTTGCCCTATTAGTGAAAAAAAACATGTCCCAGTATCGCTTGGAGCAAAAATCCGGAATCCAGCACGGAAGCATGCAATGTATTATGAATGGGCGCAACAAGACCGTAACGTTAAGCACTGTCATAATGCTGGCAAAGGGCTTTGATATGACTATGACCGAGTTTCTGGACGATGAACTGTTTCAACCGGAAAATTTGGACTTAAACTGACATTCTTTGGCGCCATCGAACCAAGGCCGATCCTTTTTTGCCCATTCGATAGCAAAAAACTAACCTTGTATTTGAGCTGGAGCCTGAATAAAAAAAGCCGCTGTCCGCGTTTCGCGGACGGCGGCTCTCTTTATTTGTCACGGATCAGCTTGCCTACGGTCAGGGGCTTTCGCTGCGCGGCCTCGTGCATCACCACCGGGGCTCCCTGCACACCGCTGCGCAGCATCGAGATGGCGCGCAGACACGCCTTTTTACTCTCATAGGGGCCGCCCTCGACCACGGTCTTGCCGTTAGGCGCCTTCAGCGCGTAGCTATACGCACCGCCACCGCCGGTCAGCTCCATCTTGGGGTTCGGGCCACTCTCCCCTGCCGTCACGTCGCACAAGGGCACGATGGGGGCATAAAAGACCATACTGCAGATCCCCTTTTTGCAGGCATCTAGCGTGGCGTAACACTTAGAAGAAACAAGCGTGCGCTCCTTATCCGAGCGCAGCGTAAAAAAGACGCCTCGCCCGTCGCGAGTGATGATAAACTGTGCCATAGCGGCTCCTTTCCTCGAGAAACTGCCGTTATTTTAACACAGAGAACGTGGGCTTGTCAAGCGGTGACCACACCGTTGACAGCCAGCACCACCGTTTCGCCGGCACCAAGCGCCAGCGAGGTGGTGGGATCCACCGTCAGCAGACCCGCAGCGGTCAAGGTGTAATCGGTGCCCTCGGCAAGCGGGATCACGCTACCGCCCACCGTCAGCGTAACGCCGGTCAGGGTAAACTGCGCCGGCAGCTGATCGGTCAGCTGATCCAGCGCAACGCTCTCACCCGTATTGTTGGTGATCGTAAACAGATAGCTGATGCTATCCCCAACCTCGGCGCTATCGGGTGCGCTCTTGACGATGCTGATCGGCATACGGGTAATGGTGGCCGTATCGCTATCGCTGACAGCAGGGCCGGTAGCGACACCCTCGTATGCCACACCGGTAGCGGTGGAGATCACCGTTTCACCGGCGCTCTCATTGACGGTCGCCTGATAGAACAGCAGCACCGAGGCACCTGCCGGCAACGGCTCGGAAAAGCTGAACACCACGCTACCGCCGCTAACGGTAAAGGGATAGGGGCTCAGCGCGGTACCGTCATACAAAAAGGCCGCAGCGCTGCCGGGTACATAGGATAGTGCGCTGCCGCCAAGATCCACCGTTACGGTGGGAAGAACAAGAGTGCCGCTACCGATATTGCGCAGCACAACGGTATAGAGAATGGTATCGCCGTTTCCAAAGGTCTCGGGATAGGCGCCGTGCAGCACCTGCAGACCATAGCTCACCGTCAGATCGGTGCTGGTGGTATTGGTCACCACGCTGGTCTGACTACCGCCCGCAGGCGTAAACAGCAGCGTTCCCTGATTGAACAAGGTTGCCATACAAAAGATCCTTTCTTCGGATATTGCGGATCGCTCCGCAATGACAGTATATGGCAAAAACGCACGTACGGTGTCGCTTTTTGCGCTACATTCCCTTAAAAAAAGCGCTAAGTCTTGACTTTTCGACCGCTGTAAGGCATAATAAAAGCAGAACAGATAAAGGTGGTCTACCGCTATGAAAACAAAAAAGCTGATCGCTCTGGATACGCCGGAGGCAAGCCTTGCCTCTGCCGCTCCCGTCTATCCGCGCCCTTGCCTTCGCCGTGACTCCTTTTTTTCGCTTGACGGCGAATGGGAGTTTTCCGCGAAGCCGCGCGGCTTCGAACCGGATCTTACCAAAAAAATACGCGTGCCCTTTCCGCCGGAATCCGCTCTGTCGGGCATTGGCGAGGTCTTTCCCGACGGCACTGAGCTTTGCTATCACCGCCGCTTTACGCTGCCCGACGGATTTCTCCGTGACCGCGTTATTTTGCATATCGGTGCGACGGATCAGGTGGCAGAGGTCTGGCTGAACGGCCACTCTCTTGGCAAGCACATCGGCGGTTATCTCCCCTTCTCCTTCGACATTACCCCCCATCTGCACCCGGGCGAAAACACGGTCTTCATCCGCGTGGTGGATGAGCTGGACAAGCACATTCTACCCTGGGGCAAGCAAAAGCACAAGCGCGGCGGCATGTGGTACACCCCTGTTTCGGGCATCTGGCAATCGGTGTGGATGGAGAGCGTGCCCTTGACATATGTCAAGGCACTTGACATTCGCGCCGACGGCAGCGGTGCGACGATACGCGCCGAGGGCGTGGACGAGGGCATGCTGATCGTGACGACCCCTGAGGGACTGGTCTGCGAAAAGCTGCGCGACGGCTGCGCACGCATCGACCTCACCGCACCTCGCCTGTGGTCTCCGGAGGATCCGTATCTCTATCGCTTCAAGCTGATCTGCGGCGAGGATACGGTGCATTCTTATTTTGCCTGCCGTACACTTTCGATCCGTGAGATCGGGGGCGTGAAGCGACTTTGCCTGAACGGTAAGCCCTACTTTTTCCATGGACTGCTGGATCAGGGCTACTTCCCCGACGGCATTTTCACGCCGGCACATCCTTCTCGCTACGAAAAGGATATTCTGCTGGCAAAATCCGCCGGCTTCAACACCCTGCGCAAGCACATCAAGATC
>SVQY01000053.1 GCA_015065135.1 Oscillospiraceae bacterium | reverse complement strand
CGCCGACCTGCTTGCCGGCCATATCAACTACATTAACGATTGGCATGATAATTCCTCCTTCCGCTTACGCTTTGACCGAGTCACGGATGAACACGATGCCGTTCTTGGCGCCGGGGATGGCACCCTTGATGGCGATCAGATTTCTCTCCGCGTCGATCTTGACAACTTTCAGATTCAGAACCGTAACCTGCTCGTTACCGTACTGACCGGCCATCTTCTTGTTCTTGAAGATGCGGGCAGGGTCGATAACACCCATGGAACCGGACTGACGGTGGATAGGACCAACGCCGTGGGTTGCGCAGAGCTTGTGCAGGTTCCATCTCTTGATGGCACCGGTGTAGCCGCGGCCCTTGGTGATGCCGGTGACATCAACCTTCTCGCCTGCAGCGAAGGTGTCAGCGGTGATCACATCGCCGACGTTCATAGCAGCAGCATTCTCGAGGCGGAACTCTTTCAGGTGCTTCTTTGCACCAACGCCTGCCTTCTCAAAGTGGCCCTTCATAGGCTTGGTCAGCTGCTTTTCCTTGGCGTCGATAAAGCCAAGCTGAACGGCATCGTAGCCGTCGTTTTCTGCGGTCTTCTTCTGCGCAACTACGCAGGGGCCCGCCTCGATAACAGTGACCGGGATCACATTTCCGACCTCGTCGAAAATCTGAGTCATACCGATCTTCTTACCGATAATACCCTTTTTCATTTTCTTTTCCTCCTGTAAATTATTGGTTGACACCCGGAATTTGATGCCAACATGATTTACAAAGTTGCCGAACTGTCGGTCTCCCGACAACGACTGTTATCTTTGTTTTGCCGTGATCGATCAGAGCTTGATCTCGATCTCAACACCGGCGGGGAGCTCGACACTCATCAGAGCATCCACGGTCTTCTGGGTGGGCTTGATGATGTCAATGAGTCGCTTGTGCGTGCGCATTTCGAACTGCTCACGGCTATCCTTGTACTTGTGCACAGCGCGAAGGATGGTAATGATCTCCTTCTTGGTGGGCAACGGTACAGGACCCGAAACGGTTGCACCGTTTCTCTTGGCAACGTCCACGATCTTCTCAGCGGCGGTGTCGATGAGGGTGTGATCGTAGCTCGTCAGTCTGACTCTGATCTTTTCCTTGACTGCCATTGTTTTTGCCTCCTTTTTGAATTTTTGCGCTACCGTCACGCGCCCTTATATATAAATGAAGGGTTTGCGGCGGTCCGCAGTTTTCATTTGGGGCGAGACTGCTCTGACACCCACCCGCGTGTTTCATCCCTTCCCTCACAAAAACCGGATTTGCCCACACATCAGCATCTGCATGGGTAGTTTCCGGGAAAAAGGCGATGGGATCTGCACTCGGTTCGGCGTTTTCGCGAACTCTTCCGCCCGATGAACGGACATACTCCACGAAAGTTACCCGCCATAAGACGGCAATCTCTCGCTTCATCGCATATCAGACTTGCATATTATAGCATATTTCTTCCTCAATTGCAATGGATTCACGCATTTTTCTCTTGTGCATTTCGTGGAACTTTTGCCACATATAAGGCTCAAAAGAAGCAATTTGCACAAAAACTTGACATTTCTGCCGTTTTTGGAGGCTCATCTGTCAACTTTTCTGCCCTTCCGAATGCCATTTTTGGCTTTTGGGCAGCTTTCTTTTGGGAAAAACGCTCAAAAACATTCTGGCACCCTGCCGCGTGTTTCAATTGTATGGTGAAGAAAGCCCGAGAGGCAGCTCTCGGCGCGGTGGTTCCCCTCCGCTATACTATTCGGTGAAGACCTCGTGCCGCCTTTTTTCAAAAGCGGCGCCTATTCATTATAGCAGGTCTCTCCCCTTTTGTCAAGCGCCCTTTCGCAAAAGAAATTTTGCGGCGCACGGCTTTTGGATATAGTTTGTTCACATTTATCCGTTATACTAATATTATCTCTACCGCCAAAAGGAGGATCCTATGAAAGGTAGATCGGTTCGCTTTCGTCTTGCACTCTATTTCGGGGGTGCAGGCGCCCTCACGCTGCTGATCACGCTGTTGCGCAGCATTGCGCTTTGCGCGGCGTTTGATGCAGAGATCGGCTATTTCCGCCAGGGCGCGCTTTCCATCATTATATATATATTACAGGCGCTGGGGCTTGTGGCCGCCTTTGCACCGCTCTTGCTCTTTCAAAAGGATGAGCTTAGAACCGAGCGCGCCCCGCTTTCCACTGTCGGCCTGGTCGCCGCAGGCGCTGCCGCGCTCTCGCTGATCGCCACCGCCGCCTATCTTGTGGTCAGAGCTGCTTCCGCTGCCGGTGGCAGCGCCACAACGGTCGCTCCCCTGCCCCTGATGCTGCTGGCCGCGCTGCTTTTTGCTGCGGCGTGCGGCTACTTCGCCCTGCAGTTCCTGGGCAAGCCCCACAAGGCAGCCCCCTTCGGCTATGCCGTGATCCTGGCCGCCGTGCTGCTGCTTTCCATCACCTACTTTGACCGTTACACGCAGATGAACGCGCCCCACAAGCTCTCGGTGCATATGGCGATGCTCGCCATCGCGGTCTTTTTGCTCTATGAGCTGCGTACCTTCTTCGGTATCGCACGCCCCCGTGCATTGGCCGTGACCTCTGCCATCTGCTTTGGCGTCTGCGCCTCCGGCGGCCTCTCCAACCTGGTCGGCTTTCTCGCCGGTCGCTACGAGGATCCGCTCTATCTGATGGCCGACCTTGTAGCCGTGGCAATGGCGTTTTACGTGGGCGCACGCGCCGTGGCCGATCTGTTGGCAGCAAGCACCGACAAGGAGGAGGTCGAGACTGTATGAGTGCCTCCAACCGCATCCAATGGCTGCATAAATATATTGTAGAGATGCGCTATCCCAACGCCAGCCGCCTGGCTGAGCGCTTCGGCATCTCCCACCGTCAGGCACAGCGGGACGTGGATAGCCTGCGTAACGATTTTGGTGCACCGCTGGCCTACAGCGCCGAGCGCCGCGGCTTTTACTACACCGCAGAGTTTTCTCTGCCCTCCTACACGGTCTCTGCCAACGAATACGATTACGTAGAGGCGGTGACCGGCAACACCTCCCACGTGGGCGCCAAGCAGGAGATCTTACAGATGCAGATCCCCTACACGGCGGTGGTCCGCATTCCCGATAAGCTGACTCGCCTGGAGCTGCAGCAGTTCATCATCGGCGAGGAGAGCAGAGGCGCTTATATCTGCGAATTCCATAGCGTGGATATGTTCCTGGGGCTGCTGCTTGCCACCGAGACCGATGTGACCGTGCTGAAGCCGGATTGGCTGCGTCAGCGCCTGGTCCGCTCGGCAGAGCGCATCCTGCGCAACAACAGCCACACCGAAGAGAAATGACCGACGCCAAGCGTCGGTCTTTCCTTTTTCAAAAAATGCAACTTTTTTTCAAAAAGCTCTTGACAAGCAGGCGAAAGCGTGGTATAATACCTGCGTTATCCAAAGACAGCAGGTTCCCGTAAAGGCGGCGTTCGCGCAGCTCTCCTGCCGAGGAGCGACAATACTTTCATATTCTTGAAGTGTGTCTTTCTTCGTGCCGGGGTGTGTCCTTTGGCGGGAGAAAGATTTTTTTATATCTATTTTTCCATGGGAGGTGAAAACAAAAATGCCCAGCAATGTTATCCTTGAACAAAAGCAGAAAGCAGTTGCCGAGCTCGCCGAGCAGATCAAGAACTCTGTTTCCGGTGTACTCGTAAACTACCAGGGTATCACCGTTGAGGATGATACCGCCATGCGTAAGGCACTCCGTGAGGCAGGCGTTTCTTACAAGGTCGTTAAGAACACCATGACCGGCCGTGCTTGCGATATGGTTGGCTATGGCGAGATGAAGCAGTACCTGAACGGTATGACCGCAATCGCCATCAGCGAAAATGACGCCGTTGCTCCCGCAAAGGTTCTGAAGAAGTACGCCGATAAGGTTGAGAACTTCAAGATCCTTGCCGGTTACCTGGACGGTGCCGTGATCGACGAGCAGACTGTTATTGCTCTCGCCGACATTCCTTCGAAGGAAACCCTTATTGCCAAGTTCCTTGGCAGCATCCAGTCTCCTTTGTACGGTCTTGCATATGCCCTTCAGGGTATCATCGACAAGAACGGCGAAGAGGCCGCTCCCGCCGCAGAATAAGGCGGCATAACGGTGCCGCACCGTATAAGGCGGCCGCCGCATGACGGTCATGCAAAAATTTAAATACTCTATATCAGGAGGAAATTGAAAATGGCAAGCGAAAAGATTACCGCTATTGTTGAAGAGATCAAGGGTCTTACCCTTCTTGAGCTGAACGAGCTCGTTAAGGCAGTTGAGGAGGAGTTCGGCGTATCTGCTGCTCCCGTTGCTGCTGTTGCTGTTGCCGGTGGCGCTGCTGCTCCCGCTGCAGAGGAGAAGACCGAGTTCGACGTTATCCTGGCTAGCTTCGGCGCTAAGAAGCTGGACGTTATCAAGGCTGTCCGTGAGATCACCGGTCTGGGCCTGAAGGACGCTAAGGATCTGGTTGAGGCAGCTCCTAAGGCTGTTAAGGAAGGCGCTACCAAGGAAGAGGCCGAGAACATCAAGAAGGCTCTCGAGGACGCAGGCGCTACGGTCGAACTCAAGTAATTCGGTTTCACCGTTACCAAAACCTGACTGTACAAAAGGGCGTGGCAATTGCCACGCCCTTTTTGTTTTTGAAATTTATAAAATCCTTGCGGATTTCAAATTTTGATTTGTCGGTGGGGTTGCACTATGCAATACGGCTACTGTGTAGGGGCGTTCATTGAACGCCCGCTCTTGATTGGTCGTGGATTCGGGCGATCACTGATCGCCCCTACGATGTTGTTCCATAGTATGGCATCATCCCCGTAAATCCCAATTTGGCGCTCAGTAAAAGCCTGATTCTATCTATCACTTCCCTGCCGCACGCTCACGCAGGATATCCGCATGGGTCTTGCCGTTGCCAAGTCGGGTCGGCTCGCCCACAAAGGGGAGCGTATACTGATTGCGCCCGTTGCAGGGCTCGCTGTGGTAAAGGGTACGCAGCTCGCTGAGCAGAGCCACCGCCTCGGCATCGTCTGCCAGGAAATCGGCAGCGAAATTGCGAATGTCGGCCAGATGAGCCATACCGTGCATACCGGTGCGCTCATAATAAGCAAAGCGCTTTTCGTCAATGATGGCGCGGATATACAGTACACGCCAACGCCATGCCTGCTTTCCTCTCGCGTCAAGACGGGCATCAATGGCGCGTGCCAGACGACCGCACTCGGCAGCAGCGGCATGATCGGGCTCCTTCACCTTGCCCACCAGCACGTGATTGCGCTCGATGCACTCGATCATAGCAAGCACGTCGTCAACGACCTCGCCCGACACCTCGTAATTGATGTATTCGCTAAGAATATCCCGCCAATCGCGATCCTTTTGCCAATAATAGCCTGCAAATTGGATCTTGGAAATATCCTCATACATACCCTCGGAATAGGGCGCACCGCCGCTCAGTACAGACTTGGCGCTGTTCCAGATGCCCTGATAGCGCTCGGGCATGGGATTGGCACCGTAACCGCCCCAGGGGAACAGCTTCCACATACTGATCTCGGGGAAATTGATCACCGGCTTTACCACCTCATGCTCCAGGGGGTAGCGCGGATAATCGTCGTGGGCATCCGCCATCATATAATCCACCCAGCTCATATCGGTGCGCAATCGCTTGTAAAGCGCCTCGAATTCACCCTGCCCCTCGGGCTTGTCAAAGGTCCAGGTGGAAATGACAGTTTGGATGTTGGGATAGACAGCCACTGCCTCGTCGTGCAGCAGACATACCAGATCCAAATAGCCTTTAGCACCCCACGGACGGCACTTGTCGCAGCCGCAGCCGCCCTCATCATAGGGCCAGGTCACCATATAATCCAAGCCGATATCGACAAATTGCTCCAGCATTCCCTGCCAGACGGTACGCAGATAGTCCACCGCACCCGGCTTGTGGGGGCAGATGTTCCGTCCACCGTCGCCGCGGCGACGCATCGGGTCAAAGTTCGGCTCCGCATCCAGCTCGCGGGGCGCGCCACGCAGCCCCTGATTGGGGCAGATAAAGAGGCCCACCTTCATACCAAGCCGCTTGGCAAGGCGAAAGATGGCACGGCTTTTTTCAATGGAACGCCGCGCGTTTTCCTCCCCAAAGGAATACAGATCGATCACGGGAACGATCAGCATAATGGCGTTATAGCCCCAAAGCCAAAGCTCCTCCACGTATTGCTCCAGCTGGGCAGTGGGCGCGTTGGCATACCAGTTGTGCAGATGCACCGCAAAATACATGGCGCGCAAAGGACAATCGGGGGCGATCACGCCCTCGGGCGGTCGGGGCAGAAAATCGGTCTCGCTCCACTTTGCCGTGTGCAAAAATTTACCAATACCAAAATAAAGGCCGCTCTCATCAGCGCCCGTGATCTGCCAGCCGTTGGCGGTCTGCACAATGCAATAGCTTTCGGCGACGCCGATGGCGGCATCCACCGCAAGGGCGATCTCCATGCCCTCTCCCCATTGTGCGGGAATACGGGCATTTATCTTTTTTTGCAGCAGCGCGGCATGCTGCTCATAGCCGTTGCTCAAAACCTTTATTTTCATAAAGCACCTCCCAAGAGACGTTTGTTCATTTACATTATAAAATGCCCACCGTGGCTTGTCAATACACGATCCGCCCCAATGCTTACACGATTTGTGCCTCTCTCACACAAAACAACGGGATTTCCCATGACCGTTTATCATTTTCAAGCTTTTTATTCGCTGTGAGAGACCACTTTTTTCGGCCCTCTTGAGGTCACGGATGCGGTAGGGAGACCCCTCCCCCCTTTTTCAAGGTTTTCGGGAGAGTGGGTGAATATGTTTTTTGCGGATGCAAAAAACATAGAGGGAGAGGAGCCCCTTTTGCAAAGGGGTCCTCTCCCTCTCTATATTTATTCCATCTCCAAAATCATCTTCTCTTCTCGGCGATCTCGGCGAGCAGATCAGCGAGGAACGCATCAACAGACATGACACCCTTGTCGCCATCCTTACGGGAGCGCACGGCCACGGTCTTGTCGTTCATCTCATTCTCACCGATGACCAGCATATAGGGCAGCTTTTCCAGCTGTGCATTGCGGATCTTTTTGCCGATGGTCTCGTTGCGGTCGTCCACCTCAACGCGCACGCCCTTTGCCTCGAGAGCCTTCTTGACCTCATAAGCGTAGTCGATATGCTCGTCACCGATGGGCAGCACCTTCACCTGCACAGGCGCCATCCAGGTAGGCAGCGCACCGGCAAAGCGCTCGATCAGATAAGCGAGGGTGCGCTCGTAGCAGCCAAGGCTGGTGCGGTGGATGATATAGGGGCGCTTCATCTGTCCGTCGCTATCCACGTACTCCATACCGAACTTCTCGGCCAGCAGCATATCGATCTGAATGGTAACGATGGTATCCTCCTTGCCGAATACGTTCTTGTACTGAATATCCAGCTTGGGACCGTAGAAGGCAGCCTCGTCAATACCGACGGTGTACTCTACACCCAGATGATCCAGAATGTTGCCCATGATGCGCTGAGCCTCCTCCCACTGCTCGGGCGTGCCCTCGTACTTGATGCCTGCACGGGCAGGATCCCACTGGGAGAAGCGGAAGGTGCAGTTCTCCAGCATGCCGACGGTATCCAAAACGTATTTCGCCAGCTCCAGACAGCCGCGGAACTCCTCCTCCAGCTGCTCGGGGCGCAGGACAAGGTGGCCCTCGGAAATGGTGAACTGGCGCACACGAATGAGGCCGTGCATCTCGCCGCTCTCCTCGTTACGGAACAGGGTCGAGGTCTCGCCAAGGCGCATAGGCAGCTCACGGTAGGAACGCTTCTTGTTCAGGAATACCTGATACTGGAAGGGGCAGGTCATGGGGCGGAGCGCAAAGCACTCCTTGGTGTAGTCATCGGGATCGCCCAGCACGAACATACCGTCCAGATAATGATCCCAGTGACCCGAGATCTTGTAAAGCTCGCGCTTTGCCATAAGGGGGGTCTTGGTCAGCAGATAGCCGCGCTTCTGCTCCTCGTCCTCGATCCAGCGCTGCAGGGTCTGGATCACGCGAGCGCCCTTGGGCAGCAGGATGGGCAGACCCTGGCCGATCTCCTCTACGGTGGTGAAGTACTCCAGCTCGCGGCCCAGCTTGTTGTGGTCGCGCTTGCGCGCCTCCTCCAGCGCCTCCAGATGCGCCTTCAGCTCATCCTTGGAGGGGAATGCGGTGCCGTACACGCGCTGCAGCATCTTGTTCTTCTGATCGCCCTTCCAGTAAGCGCCGGTACATTGGGTCAGCTTGAAGGCCTTGACCGCGCCGGTGGAAAAGAGGTGAGGACCTGCGCACAGGTCGGTGAACTCACCCTGCTCGTAGAAGCTGATGACGGCATCCTCGGGCAGCTCCTCAATGAGCTGCACCTTGTAGGGCTCGCCCTTCTCCTCCATAAGCTTGATCGCCTCGGCGCGAGGCAGCTCAAAGCGGCGGATCAGATGGTTCTCCTTCACGATCTTCTTCATTTCGCCCTCGATGGCAGAAAGCTGCTCGGGGCCGAAGGAGATATCGCTGTCAAAATCATAGTAAAAGCCGTCCTCAATGGCGGGACCGATGGTCAGCTTGACCTCGGGGTACAGGCGCTTGACGGCCTGCGCCAGAATGTGCGAGGCGGTGTGGCGGAACACGTGCTTGCCCTCCGCGTCCGCAAAGGTCAACAGCTGCACGTCGGCATCCGCCTCCAGCAGCTGGGTCATACCCACTACCTTGCCGTTTACCTTGGCGGCGATATGGGCACGGGTCACAAGCTCGGCCTCCTTGGCGGCGTCAAACACCGAGAGAGGTGCCTCGAAGCTCATTTCTTTTTCAGCAAATTTCACCTTGAACATGATATTATACACTCCTTTGAGATGATTTACAAAATAAATCACCCCGAGCGACCAGAGGTCGTTCGGGGTGTGGAAAGATCCGCACGGTTCCACCCGAGCTTTTCACTTTTTAAAATATGATAGCTGACAGCCGGGTGGTACCCATACGGTCTTGCGAAGGGCTTTCACCAAGCCGCCCTCTCTCTGCACGCAAATTGCCGCAGGACGTGTCCCTGCCATGGTATTCGGTTAAAAAACGCGCCGCTTGCTGCGATTGTACTCGCTTGTGGGGTTGACGAAATTGCGCCAATCCAGATCGCCGCGATCCAGCGCGGTAATGAGCGCCTCGGCCGTCGCAATGTTGGTAGCTACCGGAATGTTGTGGCGGTCACAGGTCAGCAACAGCTCGTTTTCCTCCTCCTTGTAGGGGGAATTGGGACGTGTATCACGGAAAAAGAGCAGGATGTCGATCTCGTCATAGGCCACACGTGTGGCGATCTGCTGCTCGCCGCCCTGCTCGCCGGTCAGAAACCGCTCGATCTTAAGGCCGGTAGCCTCCGAGATATACTTGGCTGTGATATTGGTAGCGCACAGATTATGCTTGCTTAAAATACCACAATAAGCGATACAAAATTGGGTCATCAGTTCTTTTTTTGTGTCGGCTGCAATAATTGCAATTTCCATCTGAGCGCACCTTCCTTCTGTTGTCGTTGATGAGCAGGCTTATAATAATACTTGCCCTTTATATCATATTATATCACAAAAAATGCCTCGATGTCAATGTTTTTTGGAATACAAAAATCGCCCTTTTGTCATAAAAGGGCGATTTTTTACTTATTTACGCGCAATATCCACCAAAACGGGGCAGTGATCGCTGCCCTGCACCGTCAGCTTGTCGCCAACGATCAGATGGCGCAAAACGCTTGCCACGTCATCCGAAACGAACAGATGATCGATGGGCAGCCCGGTCGCAGAGGGCTGCTTGCCGTAATCGTGGAAGGAGGTGCCGTTGCTCTTCATATCATTGGGCGCCATATTGGTCGCGTTGGAAAGCACCGCGTGGTTTTCCATCGTCTTCATCGAGTTTTCGGTGGCTTTGGCATTCATATCGCCACCCACCACGGTCAGAATACCGGGGTACTTGGCGCGCATCTCCTCCACCTCGTTCAGGATCTCCTGTACCGCGCCGTCACGCCAGGCGGCACCCTGTACCGGATCGGTACCGGCGTAGGTCATATACTGGTCGCCCTGACCCACGTAGCCGGCGGCCATCAGGGGGAAATGCGTGCTGATGATCAGCACCAGCTCCGCCGTCTCCTTGTTTTGGAACACGCCGTAGGCCAGGCTCTTGGTATTGGTCATATGGTAACGATTCTTCCAGTAGAACAGATAAGAGCCTTCCTCTACCACCTCCCAACGGTCGGAGCGATAGAAGATGGGGGTGTAGGAATTTTTGCCCACGTTGGCAAAGCGCTGATAGTTCTCGTCGGTGTCCGCATTCTTCAGCGCAATGGGGCTGACCTCGCTAAAGCTGCCGCCTGCAAGACCATACCCCGCCTTCCTCATATCCGCTACCACCAGATCGGAGAGCGCGCCCGTGGAGGGGAACTCCTGCATGCAGACGAAATCGGGCGCAAAGGCGTACATAGAAGCCGAAACATAGGGCATCGAGCCCTTGTGCGCGCTGGTCGTCGCATAAACGTTGTAGGTCATCACGCGGATGTCGGCACCGTCGGTCAGAGGCACCATCGGGTTTTCACCGGCCTTGCCGCCGCAGCTCTCCAGCGAAAGCTCCATCACGTCGCCTGCCTTGTCTGCGATACGTGCGATCAGCGCCACGGCCATCGCTATGGCAGCCTTCTCGGACTTAGCCGAAAGACGCAGCTTGTCGCCATCCTTTTCGATGCTGTAGGCACCCTCCTCAAGGGTGGTGCTGTTTTCCAGTACGATGGCAGGGTCCTTGACCTCACCGGGGTCGGTGTAGGTCGCGGTGGTCAGCATAAAGCCGGAAACCTGGATCAGCTGCTCCTCAACATAGCCGACGTAGCTCTTCCAATCGATGCTTCCCGTTTCGGGTATATAGACGGTATAATCGGTAACGGGACGACCGTTGAGCGTAACGGTATCGGCAATGTATTTGCCTTCGCTGGCAAGCAGCACGCCCTTTCCGCTGACCTTGCAGCTCTCGTCCATCACCTCGGAGAGAAAATCGTCACAGGCCTTGGTCAGCACACCGCTGCCGGCGCCCAGAATATAGATGTTCTTCTTCTCTCTTGCGATCACGTAGCTGCCGTGGCGCACAGTGCGCTGCAGCGCGTAATCGGTACCGCGATTGGTACGCCCCACCAGGATCTCGGGAACACCCTTTTCCGATTCGGTGCGATCGTCGGTCACCTCCAGCACAGCGCCGGTCAGATATTCAAGCTCCTCGGCCAGATATTCGGCGGCGGCACCGGCATCCCGACTGGCATTCTCGTACACGATGCGGTATTTGCTCTCGCCGTTCTTCACGATCCTCAGCGAGCCGCCGTTGGCGCAGGCCGTAAGAGGCAGGATCACAAAAAGCAGCGCCATCAGGCAGGCAATCAGCCTCGTCATCCTCTTTTTCATTTCATTCCCTCCTTATCGGAATTTGCTCAAAACAATAAAGAGGGCACCAAGGTGCCCTCTCATCGGCTTGCAGATCACTCTGCGTCGGTTGCCTCAACGGCCTCCTCGGGCATTGCGGCCTCAGCGGCTGCAACCTCCTCGAGCAGGGCACGGATAGAAAGGCTGACCTTCTGCTTGTCGTTGTCGATCTCGATGATCTTGGCATCCACGCTCTGACCGATCTCCAGCACGTCGGCAGGCTTGCCGATGCGGGTCATAGCGATCTGAGAAATGTGGATGAGGCCGTCTACGCCGTCAACGATCTCGGCAAATGCACCAAAGGGCATCATGCTCACGATCTTAACGGGTACAACGTCGCCAACCTGATACTGGCTCGTGAAGATGAACCAGGGGTTGGTCTCCTCGGTCTTGTAGCCAAGAGAGATGCGCTTCTTTTCCTTGTCAAAGGACTTGACAAAAACGGTAACCACGTCACCAACAGCCAGAACGTCTGCGGGAGACTTGATGCGCTTCCAGGAAAGCTCGCTGGTGTGAACCATGCCGTCCACGCCACCGAGGTCGATGAATGCACCGTAAGAGGTCATGCTCTTCACCGCACCGGTGTAGGTCTTGCCCTCCTCGATCTCTGCCCAGAAGGCCTCCTCCTGTGCGCGGCGCTCCTCGCGCAGCACAACACGGATAGAACCGATCGCCTTGTTACCGGGCTCCTTGGTCTCGATGACCTTGAACTTCACAGTGGTGCCCTTCAGGGGAGCGAGATCGCCATCCTTCGGAACGCCGGACTGAGAAGCGGGGATGAATACGCGGTTGCCAAATACGAACACGGTCAGACCGCCCTTGACAACATCGGCGACCTCGGCCTCCAGAACGGTGCCCTCTTCCTTAGCGGCAACGACCTTCTGCCAGTTCTTACCGGAGTCAACGCGGCGCTTGTCGAGCTCGGCAACGCCCTCGATGTCGCTGACACGGATGACCTTGGCTTCTACCACGTCACCGACCTTGTAGGCCTCGGTCAGCTTTACAGAAGGATCGTCAGTTACACGCTCGGCCTTGATATAGCCGGTCACGCCTGCGCCAAGATCCAGCTGCAGCTCGGTATCGGTCACATGCATGATCGTACCGCTCACGATATCTCCTGTATTTAAAGTCTTGTCAACACTGTTGGCAAGCAATTCTGCAAAGTTTTCCATTTCGCTCATTGTTTTATGTACCTCCTCAATGATCTCCGACGGAGTGGATGCTCCGGCGGCCAGCCCCACTTTGCGGTGGGCTAATGCAAACGGCCTCACCAGAGAAAGATCCGCTCTGCCCGTTACGCGAATGGTGTCGGCACAATGGCTACGGCAGATCTCATAAAGCTTCGCGGTATTCGAGCTTTCCTTTCCGCCGATCACCACCATCCCATCACATTCGGCAGCAAGCTGAGCCGCCTCGGTCTGGCGTTGGTCCGTAACATTACATATTGTATCAAAAATTAACGCGTTTGTACAGTACTTTTTCAAAACTTTTTGACTTTTTTTCCATTCCGTTAATTTCTGGGTGGTCTGCGCCACCATCACGGGGCGCTTTTTGCTGCTTTTGATGCGGTCCATATCGGCCTCCAGCGCCGCCGCATCCGCATATACGCGCTTTTCGCCGTCAAAGCAGCTCATAAAGCCCTCGACCTCGGGGTGCTGCTCGCTGCCGATGCAAAGAAACAGATTTTGCGCCTTGCCCTCCCCTGCCTCGGCCTCCTCGGCGATGCGATGGATCTTGGCCACAAAGGGGCAGGTGCAATCCTCTACGAAAAAGCGCGGATGCGCCGCCGTCAGCGCCTGCAGCAGCCGCTTGGTCGCACGCGGAATACCGTGAGCACGGATAAACACACGCGCAGAAGCCCCACCGTCGGTAGCGGCGGCCAGCGCCGACAGCTCGTCAGCGGTCACGGTCCGCACCCCGGCGCGCTCCAGCGCAAGATTATAATCCTCGTTGTGGATCAGGTGCCCCAGCGTATACAGTCGCTCCTCCGGCGACCGCTCGCGCACGGCGCGCGCCAAGCGGTCGGTGGCGGCACGCACGCCCGGGCAAAAGCCCGCGTGCCTGGCGATCAGCACCCGGCTCACGACTTGCTCTCCTCGCCAAGGCGACAGATCTCGTCATAGATCTGCTCCGAGATGCGCGCATATTCGCCGCTCACACCCTCTGTGTAATGCAGCTCCTCAAAGGGGATCGGCTCACCGAAAATGATGGTCACGCGCCGAAAGAGCTTCCATTTGTAATCTTTCATTTTGATATGCACCGGCAGCACCTGCACACCTGCGTGGGCGGCGATCAGACCGGCCCCAAACTTGATCCGACAGTCACGGGGCGTTTTGCCGGCACAACGGGTGCCCTGTGGAAAAAGGCCCACCGAGCGACCGCTTTTCAGCAAGGAGATGGCATGCTTGACAGCCCCCACGTCGCTTTTGCCACGGGAAACGGGATAAGCACCGAGCCAACGGATCAGCGTGCGCAGCAACGGCACCTTGAACAGCTCGGCCTTGGCCATAAAATGCGGCTGCTGCCGCTTGGTGGCGGCACAGATCAGGATCGGATCCAGCAGCGCCTGATGATTGGCACAGACCAGATACGGCCCGTCTTCCTTTTTTGGCTCGTTTTTGCGGTTTACGATCCGCACACGAAAGATCAGGCGGATCAGCCACGCGAGCAAGAAGTGAAAAAGCGCATAGAATTTACTTTTCATCGGCTCACGCCCCCGGGATCCTCTTGGCCAGCGCCATAATGGCCTCGGCAGTCTCGTCCACCGTCATATCCGAGTTGTCCAACAGGATCGCATCCTTTGCCGCAACAGCCGGGGCGATCTCGCGGTGGCTGTCGTTGTGGTCGCGCTC
The DNA here is from genome assembly GCA_015065135.1 of Oscillospiraceae bacterium. Taxonomy (GTDB): domain Bacteria; phylum Bacillota; class Clostridia; order Oscillospirales; family CAG-272; genus Firm-07. The sequence goes on along the minus strand of SVQY01000053.1, from coordinate 559 downwards.
GCGCATTTCGCGCAGCACGTCCTCAAATTTCACCTCCAGGCCCTTGGCCTGCAGCTCCAGCGTGCGGCGCTTGGCGCGCGCCTCGTCGGAGGCGGTGAGAAACACCTTGACCTCGGCGTTCGGCAAGATCACGGTACCGATGTCGCGACCGTCCATGATCACGCTGTTTTTGGCGGCGATATCCCGCTGCGTATCCAGCAAAAAGGCACGCACGGCAGGTACGGCAGAAACGGCGGAGGCGTACATGGAGATCTCGGGCTCGCGGATCTTATCTCCCAGATCCTCGCCATTCAGATACACGTGCTGCGCGCCGTTCTCATAGCGCACCTCAATGGTGATATGAGGAAGGCAGGCCGCAATGCCGGCCGCATCCTCCTTGGCAACACCCGCGCTGCGGACATAATAGCCCACCGTGCGGTAGAGGGCGCCGGTATCCACGTAAACAAGCCCCATCTTGGCGGCAACCGCCTTTGCCACACTGCTTTTGCCCGCTCCGCTGGGGCCGTCGATCGCAGTGTGGCAAAGGCGGTTGCCGAACGGCCTCGGCAGCGGCCTCTCC
>SVQY01000052.1 GCA_015065135.1 Oscillospiraceae bacterium | reverse complement strand
CGGAAGATCAGCTGGCTGCCCGAGGTGTGCTCGGGGGTGACCACGTAGATGGTCTGGTGGGCGTTCATGTTCATATAGTGCCCGTTGGTCAGCTCCTGCGCAAGGCAGGTGCCGATGACCTCGGTGCCGTCCAGACACAGAATGGTATCTACGATGGTGCTGGTGTTGTAATAGGCTACCAGCTCTTTGGCAACGGCAGATGCCTCGGAAAGGCGCATTTTCTGGGTGGTAACATCAATGAAATAATTGATATGGCTGTGGCTGGTGGCAAAATGCCCGGGCGTCACACGCAGATAAAGATTTTTGTTTTTTGTTTTGATCTTGTAGGTCGTTCCGATAGCCATAGTAAAAAATCCTTTTTCTTTTAGTATATCACAAGAAAAAGGAAACTGTCAAGAAAAAAATGGGGAAGGGTTATGGCGGTTAACAAAAGAACGGCACACCGTGCGGTGTGCCGTTCTTTTGTTGTTGGTGGAGCATAGGGGATTCGAACCCCTGACCCCAACACTGCCAGTGTTGTGCGCTCCCAACTGCGCTAATGCCCCGTGCTCAACAGGCAGTATTATAGCAGATTCCACTCCGTTTGTCAACCCCTTTTCCGCAATTTTTTGCAAGATTTTTTTGCGCTCGGCAGTGGGCGGGGAAAGTGGACATTTTTGCGGATAAAGTGGACATTTTTGCGAAAAGTTCGGGAAAGCCATTGACAAAAGGTGTGGGGTTGCTATAATAATAGCAAGATGCCCGGGCGGGTATCCGATTACGTAGGAGAGAGCGTGCTATGAACAAATCAAGCTTAACGGAAGGGTCGGTATTCGGGGCGCTGTTTCGCTTTTCCTTGCCGATGATCGTTATCAACATTCTGCAGATGCTGTTCCATATGGCGGACACCGCTACGTTGGGCGTTATGGCGGGGGATATGGAGGTCGCGGCGGTGGGCGCTTGCGGCTCCTTGGTTTCGCTACTGCTTTGCCTTGTGACCGGCTATTCCGGAGCCGCCAACGTGGTGATCTCCAGACGGATCGGTGCAGGGGACCGCGACGGCGCAAGGCGCGCCTGCGGCGTGGCACTGGTGATGGGTCTGCTTTCCGGCTTGATTTTGATGGTGATCGTGCTGGCAGGCTCGCGGCAGTTCCTGATCCTGATGAACTGCCAGCCCGAGGTGCTGGATATGGCAGATCTGTACCTGAAGATATACTTCCTCGGTATGCCCATCACGATGCTGTATAACTTCGCCACCTCCATCCTCCGCGCCTCGGGGGACAGCGTGCGCCCGATGATCTATATGATCGTGTCCGGCGTGACCAACGTGGGGCTGAACGTGCTGTTCGTCGGTGTGTTTGATATGACGGTATCGGGCGTGGCGTGCGCTACCGTGATCTCAAATGTCATCGCTCTGACGCTGGCCCTGATCGCCCTTGCCAAGGACAAGGATTTTTGCAAGATCGAGCTGAGGAATCTGCGCCTTCGCCGTGCGGAGGTGCTGGAAATAGTTCGCATCGGCGTTCCCAGCTGTATCGCGGGCATCTCCTTCTACTTCGGTGAGGTGGTGGTCGTTTCTGCGGTCAATTCGCTGGGCACCAATGCTATGACCGCCAACGCCGTTTCCGCGCAGATCGACCGCATCAACTATACGGTGGGTGCCTCCATCGCCAGCGCCGGCGGTGTGATGATCTCGCAGAATTTCGGCGCAAAGCGCTTTGACCGCATCCGCAGAGTTCTGACAACGACTGCGCTTTACTGCATTGGCGTTACCATGCTGATCGGCGTGGTGGCAGTCCTGCTTTCCGACGTGCTCATCGGCTTTTACACGGATAGCGCCGAGATCGTTGAGCTGACGAAGGGGCGGCTGGTGCTGGTCTGCCTGACGAATTTCATTACCTGTACCATGGAGGTCTTTTCCCACAGCGTCAGCGCTCTCAAACGCCCCAACACGCTTCTGGTGGTGGGTCTTACGTGCGGCTTTGCCGTGCGAAGCGGTTGGGCGTGGTTTATCTGGCCCCTGTGCCCCACGTTGCCGTTTTTGTTCATTTGCTTCCCCCTCAGCACCCTGATCGGCGGTATCATCCATTTCACGGTCTATCGCGGTGCTATCCGCAAGGAAGAGCTTGCGGCAACGGGCACCGTAGCCGCATAACGCTTAAAAATCGGACGGTGAGGCCTCACCGTCCGATTTTTCTTGTGAAATCAATTGCTTTTTGCGCCGATTTATGGTACAATATTCTCAGTATGGAAAAGGAGGTGACCGTATGGTTCTGATCATTGCGGAAAAGCCCAGTCTTGCCCGTAATATCGCGGCGGGCATCGGGCAGATGGCGCGACGTGACGGCTATCTGGAGGGCGAAGGATATCTGGTGACCTGGGCGTTCGGTCATCTGTTTTCTCTTTGCGATATCGAGGCATACAATCCCGCTCCGCCCGAGGCGAACGGGCATTGGTGTATGGAAAATCTGCCCTGCCTGCCGACAAAATTCAATTTCGAGCTGCGACGGGGCAATGACAAACAGCCGGATGCGGGGGTGGAAAAGCAGTTTGCCACCATTCGCGCCCTCTGCCACCGCCCCGACGTGGATACCATCGTCAACGCGGGTGATGCGGATCGGGAGGGGGAGATCATCGTCCGCCTTTGCGTGATGCACGCCGATCCCCCCAAGGACAAGCAATACAAGCGCCTTTGGCTGCCCGATCAGACCCCCGAAACGGTGGCGGCCGCGCTGGCGGATATGAAGGACTCCAAGGAGTATCGCAATCTGGCCAACGAGGGCTTTGCGAGGACCTATATCGACTGGCTCTACGGCGTAAATCTGACCCGCTACGCCACCTTGAAGCTGGGGCCCTTGCTCCGTGTTGGACGGGTGATCGTGCCCATCGTACGGGCGATCTACGACCGCGATCTTGCCATCCGCAATTTCGTGCCCTCCAAATATTATGCCATCATCAGCAACGCCGAGACCAACGGGGAGGCGGTGGAGCTGAAAAGCGAGCGGAAATACGAGCTTTCCGACGCGGTGAAGGCGAATAACTGCTGCATTATGTACAACCGCCGCGGTGCCACCGTGACGGGGGTAAAAAAGAAGAAGGATACCCTTGCCCCGGGCAAGCTCTTTTCGCTGTCTAAATTGCAGAATCTGCTTGGCAAAAAGCATAAAATGTCGATGAGCGACAGCCTGGAGATCATTCAGGGGCTTTACGAAAAGGGGTATCTGACCTATCCCCGTACCAACTCCGAGTACCTTGCCACCGCCGAGAAGGACAAGATCAAAAAGATCATCGGGCAGGTGTCGGGGCTGGGCTATCCCGTGACCTTTAAGGATAGCAAAAAGATCTTTGACGACAGCAAGATCGAGTCGCACTCGGCGCTGACGCCTACTTATAAGATCCCCAAAAAGGGAGAGCTGACCGACAGGGAAAATCTGGTCTATTCCACGGTGTTTCGCCGCTTTGTGGCGGTGTTCTGTGCTGAGCCCTGCATCGGTGAGCGCACCGAGATCACCATTCAGGTGGGGGAATACGAGACCTTTACCTTAAAGGGGCTTGTGATCGCCGAAAAGGGCTGGATGAAATACGACGACGCCACCCAAAAGGACAAAATGCTGCCCAAATTACAAAAGGGCGATGCGGTGAACGTGGATTTCAAACCGGTGGAAAAGGAGACCTCTCCCCCGAAGCACTATACCATCGAAACGCTGAACAACTACCTCAAAAACCCCTTCCGCGAGGAAAAAGCAGCCATCGACGAGGAGACGGAGGACGACGATACCGAGGAGTATCGCGCTATTTTGGAGGGCTTGGAGCTTGGCACCGAGGCGACCCGCACAGGCATCATCGACAATGCCAGAAAAAGCGAATATATCGCCCTGAACAAGGACGTATACACCATCCTGCCCGGTGGGGAATATCTGATCGAGTCGCTGGAACGATTGCAGATCCGTATGGACAAGCACCGCACCAGCGAGATGGGCAGAGCGCTCAAGCGCGTGTTCCGCGGCGAAATGACGGTGGAGGAGAGCGTGGCGCTTGCCGCCAACGAGGTCCGCGAGGTCTTTGACAAAAAGGATATGCCCATCGAGGAGGATCGCGAGATCGGTCTCTTTGGGGATGACGTGGGCGCTTGCCCCCTTTGCGGTAAGCAGGTCACGCGAGGTCGGTTTTCTTATGGCTGTCGCGGCTACAAGGACGGCTGCGATTTCAGGGTGAATCTGTTCATCTGCGGTAGACCCATTTCGATCTCCAACGTCAAGCTGCTGCTCACCGAGGGAAGGACCGCAAAGATCAAGGGCTTTGTCTCCAAAAAGAGCGGCAAGAGCTTTGATGCACGCCTCAAGCTGCAGGACGGTAAGGCGGTCTTTGATTTTGAGGATTGAGGTGCAAAATGAGCCAATTTTTAGAGGATTTTACCGCTTTCGTACGGGAAAAGGGAATCAACGTGTACCGCGTGAGCGAGATGGTGGGGCAACAAGCCCCTGAAACGGTGACATTGGTGCCGTGCAACGCTTGTCAGAATTCCTATTCGGTGGCCAAGGTCTTTGTGGTCAGTGCCATCGGATTGCTACGGGCGGAGGGACGCATTTCGCTTGAGGAAACGGTGCCGGACGTTTTGGGCAAGCTGTTTCCAACCGATGCGGAGCCACGCTGGCGTTCGGTTACGGTGCGCATGCTCTTGCGACATTACTGTGGCTTGCCGGGCGGATTTTTGGATATCGACAGTGAGGATAGCACCGCCTTCGGTGAGGATTATTTGCACTATACGCTGACAGAGCCGATGCTCCGTGATCCGCAGGTGGCATCCGTTTATACGGATGCGGCCTATTATCTGTTGTCACGCATGGCAGAGATCAGGGCGGGCGAGACGCTTGACAACTATTTATGGCCGCGCCTGTTTGCTGCGCTCGGCTTTCGCGAAATGGCTTGGAGCCGATGCCCTAAAGGGCATACCATGGGTGCCACGGGACTGTATATCTATACTGAGGACATGGTGAAATTGGGGGCAATCTACCGGGACGGCGGCACCTGGCAGGGGAAACGCATTTTGCCCGTTGATTGGGTGGCCGAGGTGCTGCGTGAGGGGTATGAGCTTCGCCCTCGCGGCATAGGCCGGACCTTTGGCAAGGGCGGTATGCACGGACAGATGCTGATGGTGGTGCCCGAGTGTGATCGCGCGGTGGCTTGGCACGGCTATGTACGCGGCGGCGTGAAGGAGCTTGTGGATTGGGTAGCCAAATATCGATAAAAAGGGATAAAAACGCTTGACAATCGGAGCGTTTGCCTTTATAATGAATTTGAATAAAATTTTGTGAGGTATAAAACTATGGAATCTTGGCTGAATCTGGAAGGTAAGTCCATCATCGTGACCGGCGCCGCCTCCGGCATTGGTCTGGCTTGCGCACAGGAGCTGCTCAACGACGGTGCAAACGTGACCGTTTGCGACATCGCAGAGAATGCTCCCGCCCTGAACGAGGGCAACGGCAAGCTGCTCTACGTCCGTACCGACGTGACCAGCAAGGCAAGCGTTGATGCCATGGTCGCCAAGGTCGTGGAGACCTTCGGCGGCATTGATGCCATCGTCAATAACGCCGGCATCAACATCCCCCGTCTGCTGGTAGACGAGGGCAACCAGTACGAGCTGGACGAGGTCGTCTGGGATAAGGTCATGAACGTAAACGTCAAGGGTCTGTTCCTTTGCTCTCAGGCGGCTTGCCGCGTGATGCTGAAGGCAGGCAAGGGCGTGATCATCAATATGTCCTCCGAGTGCGGTCTTGAGGGATCTGAGGGCCAGAGTGTTTATGCTGCCAGCAAGAACGCCGTTAACGCGCTCACCCGCTCCTGGGCAAAGGAGCTCGGCAAGAAGAATATCCGCGTGGTCGGCGTAGCCCCCGGCATCCTGGAGGCAACCGGTCTGCGTACCATTTCCTATGAGACTGCGCTGGCATACACCCGCGGTATCACCGTCGATCAGCTCCGCGCCGGCTACAGCAAGACCGGCACCACTCCGCTCGGCCGCTCCGGTAAGCTTTCCGAGGTCGCAAATCTGGTGGCATTCCTCGCCTCCGACCGTTCCTCTTACATCCACGGCGTTACCATCAACGTGGCAGGCGGCAAGACCAGAGGCTAATGAAATTTTGAGCCATTGGCGATGCAAGCGCCAATGGCTCTTTTTTATGAAAAGGAGAAACGATTATGAAGCAGTATCTGTTACCCGAAACAGGTGCATTCCGTAAGGTCAATATGCACAGCCATTCCACCTTCTCGGACGGTAAGACCACCCCCGAGCAGATCAAGGAGGCATATAAGGCGAAGGGCTATGCCGCCGTTGCCTTTACCGAGCATGAGCATATCATCGACGTGACCCATCTCACCGATGATGAGTTTATTGCCATCACGGCTTATGAGTACGATTACAACACCTGCAAGACCGCGCCCTCCTCCTATGCGGGGCACGAGGCACCGCCCAATTTCAACTTCAAGGAGTGCCTGCACCTGAATCTCTATGCCAAGGATCCCCACAACTTCAAGGCGGTCTGCCACAATCCCAAGTTCGTGCATTGCGGCAACTCCAAGCTGTACCGCGAGACGGCGCAGTACGTGGGCGACGGCAATTTCCAACAGGAATTCACCGTTGAGAATTTCAATGAGGTGATCCGCACCGCCAAGGAGCACGGCTTCCTTGTCACCTATAATCACCCCAACTGGTCGCTGAACACCGCCGAGACCTATCTCCATCTGGAGGGTCTGAACGGTCTGGAGATCTGCAACGGCAGCGGTAGCCTTGGCAACGATTACGCTCCCGTTGTTTACGATCAGATGCTGCGCAGCGGCAAGCGCATCATGTGCGTGGCGGGCGACGATAACCACAGCGAGGGCGGCTATTTCAGATCCTGGACCATGATCAAGACCGACGAGCTGACCTACGATGCGCTCATCGAGGGCTTGGAGAAGGGTAACTGCTATGCTTCCAGCGGCCCCGAGATCTACGAGCTTTTCGTGGAGGACGGCAAGGTCACCATTCGCTGCTCCGGTGCCAAGCGCATTGCCTATTTCACCGCAGGTCGCCGCAGAGCGCAGCGCGTAGCCCCCAAGGGCGGCGAGCTGCTGACCGAGGCAACCTTTGAGATCGACCCCAATGACGTTTACTTCCGTATTGAGGTGCGTGACGAGGACTTTGAGCACGCCTGCACCCGCGGTTATTGGTTGGACGAGCTGGAGTGCTTCAAGACCGAGGAAACGGCAGAATGATACTGTTTTACGTGCGCCACGGCGACCCGGATTACGTCAACGACTGCCTGACCCCCTTGGGGCAGCAGCAGGCGGAGGCGGTGGTAGCCCGTATGGAGCGCTGTCGTCCAAATCGGATCTTTACCTCCAATAAGGGCCGGGCGATCATGACCGCCGTTCCCACTGCGAAAAGGTTTGGGCTGGAGATCGAGGAGCAGCTGGATTTTCTGGATGAGGTCCGTGCCTATCGGGAAATGCGTGTGACCGGTGCCGAGGGAAAGGTGGAATGGGCTTTCAACCATCGGAAATATCAGGAGCTGTTTACCACCCCGGAGGTGCGCGCCATGGGCAGAAAATGGTATGAGCATCCCGCCTTCGCCGAGCACCCGAGCTTTGGTGAGTGCATGAAACGGGTGCAGGAGGGAACCGATGCCTTTTTGCAAAAGCTCGGCTACCGCCACGATCATGCCCGTTGCGCCTTTGTGGCAGAGCGCCCCAACGAGGACCGCGTGGCGGTTTTTGCCCATCAGGGTGTGGGGCTGATCTTTCTTGCGGCGCTGCTGGATATTCCGTATCCTCAGATGTGTACGCATTTCGATATGAGTCACACAGGCATGACGGTGATCAATTTTGAGGGCGACGGCATCGTGATCCCGCGTGTACTGCAGCTTTCCAACGATTCGCACCTGTTTGCGGCGGGAATGCCCACCAAGTATCATAATGAAATTGAATTTTGACAAAGCACCCTGCAACGATTTTTCGTTGCAGGGTGTTTTCTATGAGTGAGTAACCCGGCGGTTGCTTGGCAACAGATCCACGCGGAGGTGCTGCAGGAGACCGGCTTTGAAGGTTTTGGGGAGGGAGATAGGATGCGTTTTCGCAGAAAACGCAAGGAAAGAGGGAGGGACTTTTGCAAAAGGCCCTCCCTCTTTCCTTTTCGCTCTCCGTTAACCCAACTGTCTCATCTTCGCAATGGCATCGGTGGCGTCGGCGGCACCGAATACGGAGGAGCCCGCCACGATCACGTTTACGCCCGCAGCAAGCACGTCGCGGATAGTGGCATCGTTGATGCCGCCGTCTGCCTGAACGTCCACGGAAAGACCGTTTTTGACGATCTCGGCGCGCAAGACCTTGACTTTCTCCAGCGTTTCGGGGATCAGCTTCTGTCCGCCAAAGCCCGGCTCCACCGTCATGACCAAAACCATGTCACAAAGGGGGAGCAAGGGGAATACCGTTTCAATGGGGGTCTTGGGGGAGACGGAGAGCGCAGCCTTCAGCCCCGCCTCACGTACGGCGGTCAGGATCTCGGCAGGATGCTCGGTGCTTTCCACGTGAACGGTGATGCTGTCCGCGCCCGCCTTGATGAAATCCGCAATATACCGCTCGGGGCGGTCGATCATCAGATGCACGTCAAAAAGCAGCTTTGTGTGGGGGCGCAACGCCTTGATCACGGGCGCGCCAAAGGTGATGTTGGGCACAAAATTGCCATCCATCACGTCCAGATGCAGCCAATCGGCACCGGCATCTTCAATTCTTTTGACCTCGGCGGAAAGGTTGGCAAAATCAGCCGCCAGAAGGGAAGGAGAAATGATCATAAAAAACCTCACAAAATGAATTTTTCGACATATTCTGACATAGAGAGATGAAGATCCTCTCGACGATCGGTATCGGAGGAGGCGGTCGGCAGTTGCAAACGAAGGACGTGTGCAGAAATTACCGTCGCTTCCGATATTTTTGCCGTTCCGAGCAAGCGCTCGGAACGGCGTTTTTGTTATAGCTTTACCGCCGTCGGCTTTTTGACGAGCAGACAGACCGCGTGGGCGGCAATGCCTTCCTCGCTGCCGGTAAAGCCCAGCTTTTCCTCGGTGGTGGCCTTCACGTTGATATCATCCGCCGAAACGCCCAGCGCCAACGCCAGATTCTGCCGCATTTGCGGAATGTGAGGGGCCAGCTTCGGCTTTTGAGCGATCACGGTGGCATCCACGTTGCCGATTTCGTAGCCTGCAAGACGGATGCGGCGCACGACCTCTCTTGCAAGCAGCAGGCTGTCCGCGCCCTTGTAGGCAGGGTCGGTGTCGGGAAAGAGCTTGCCGATGTCACCCAGCGCGGCGGCGCCGAGCAGCGCGTCCATCACGGCGTGAGTCAGCACGTCCGCGTCGGAATGCCCCAGCAGCCCGAGAGTATGGGGGATCTCCACACCGCCGAGAATGAGCTTGCGCCCCTCTACCAGACGGTGTACGTCATAGCCGTGTCCGATCCTCATTTCTGCACCTCTCTTTGGGATAGGATGAACTCCGCACGGGGAATATCATCCGGGGTGGTGATCTTGATATTATCCTTGCCGAAGTCCACCAGCTTTACCACGTGATTGATCTTTTCCATCAGCTGATTGTCATCGGTCAGGGTGTCATCCTTGACGGTGGCAAGCGCCGCGCGGTAAAGATCCGCGTGAAAGACCTGCGGTGTCTGCACCAGAAAGATGCGATCGCGGTCAAGAGTCTTTTCGATAAAGCCCCAACGGGTGGACATCTTCACCGTATCGGTCACCGCCGTGGCGGCGGTGGCGGCGCGGTGGCGGTATGCCATGCGGCAGACCTTGGCGACCTGATCGGGGGTGATCAGGCAGCGCGCCCCGTCGTGAATGGCCACGAATTTCGTTTTGGGGTCGATCTTGCGAAAGCCCCTTTGCACCGATGCCGCGCGGGTCTTGCCGCCGCTTGTCACGTGGGTCAGCTTTTTGATGCCGTATTGCTCGGCCAGCTGCCAGACAGCCTCGATGGCATCCGATTTGGCGACCACAACGATCTCGTCGATCTGCTTGGTCTGCTCAAATGCCAGCAGGGTGTGCGCCAGCACAGGCTTACCGCAAAGGGTCAGAAACTGCTTGGAGACGGTGCCGCCCATACGGGTGGAGTTCCCGGCAGAAACGATGATCGCGGCGGTGCGGGGAGCAGGGTTCTTGCCACCTGCCACCAGCCTGAAATCGGCGGCAAAATCCGCAAGAGCCATGCTTTAGCCCTTCAGTTCGCCGTTTTCGATGTCGACGAACATATCGATGCGAGTCTTGTGCTTGCCGCCCTCAAATTCGGTATCCACAAAAATGTCGGCAAGATCCAGCGCCAGGCCCTGGCCCACCACGCGGGCGCCAAAGCAAAGCACGTTGGCGTCGTTGTGCAGACGGGTAAGGCGTGCGCTGAAGGTATCCGAGCAGCAGGCGGCACGGATGCCCTTGTGCTTGTTTGCGGCCATGGACATACCGATGCCCGTACCGCAGATGAGAATACCCAGCTCACACTCACCGCTCTGGATCTTCTGGCAGAGCGCATGGGCATAGTCGGGATAGTTGCAGCTGTCGGTGGTGTGCGTGCCCACGTCGGTCACGTCAAAGCCGCGCTCGATCAGGTGGTCGCGGACGATAGCCTTCAGCTCAGGGGCGGCGTGGTCGCAGCCGATAACAAGTTTTTTCATCAGAATGCTCCTTATGCGTTATTTTGCTTTGCCAAACGCTCCCGTTCGGCTTGAGGTAAGCGGAGATAGACGGGGGAAAGCTCCGCATCGGTGCAGAAGGCACCGCTTTGATAGGCGCGAAGGGCGCATTTTGCCACCGAAACGGCGTTTTGGTCGATCAGATAGTCAGAGACCTTGCTCATTTCGATATCGTGGCAAAGGCGCTTGATTTCGCCCACGCCGTCGCCCGAGAAGGTGACAGGCTCATTCATTCCAAGCAGCTCTGCCTCCAGCTCGGTGGCGGCAAGAGCGCGATCCTCGCACAGGCGGTGCAGCGCACCGTTCTCATAGCGGAACAGAGCGTTGTAGACCTGTCCGCGCCTTGCGTTCATCACGGGGCATAGCAGACCTGCGGCAGGGATCAGATTTTCGGCAAGTGCCTCCAGGGTGGAAACTGCCACGCAGGGCTTGTTTCTGCCGAAGGCAAGTCCCTTGACGGTGGAAACGCCGATGCGTACACCGGTAAAGGAGCCCGGACCTACGCTGCAGGCGAACAGATCCACGTCATCCACCGTGTAGCCGGCAGTCTTCAAAATGCTCTCCACCATGGGGAGCAGGGTCTCGCTGTGGGTGTTGCCGTTTTTTACGGTAAAGGCGGCGATGGGCGTTTCGTCACGGCAGAGCGCCACGCTTGCCACCACAGCGGTGCTATCCAGAGCCAAAATCAACATAATTGCTCCTTTGTAATGCGGATCAGCCGTCTGTCGGGGCGGCTGATATCTTCTTTTTCAATACTGACCCTTACATACGCCTCGGGCAGGGCAAAGGGAATGTTTTCGCACCATTCCGCAAGGCAGATGCCATCCCGCATCAGATAATCGTCATAGCCGATGGAGTAGAGGTCGTCCTCACCCGTGATGCGGTACATATCAAAGTGGAAAAGGGTCTTTTCCTTGCCGCGGTACTCGTTGACAAGGGCAAAGGTGGGGGAGCGCACGGCGACCCCCGCGCAGAAGACCGAGGCAAAGCCCCGCACAAAGGCGGTCTTGCCGACCCCCAGATCGCCGTAAAGGGCGACAAAGGGGGGCAGGGTGCTGTCGTTTGCCATTTCACGGGCAAGGGCGGCACCCGCCGCTTCTGTTTCGGCGGCGCTTTCGGTATAGATCAGTTGTTCGTTCATAGCGACCTCGTTCCCGAAAGCGCACTTCCGGAGATTATTTTTTCTTTTTCAGCTGCTCGCGACTGCCGTCGGGGCGCTCGATCACCGTGTTCTCCAGCATACCGCCGAAGGAGGCGCGGATCTCCGCCACGTATTCCATACGCAGGGCGTGCTGCTCCGCCTTTTCCTCATCGGTGAGAGCGCGCTCCTTTTGCAGGTGCGCCAGCTCGTTGATGCGCGCGATCTTTTCCTTTTCCATATCAGCCTCGCAGGGTGAGACCAAGCTCGCGGTCAAGGAGAGTCAGGACCTTCTTGGAGACCTTGTCGGCATCCTCAACGGTCAGGGTGTGATCATCGGCGCGCAGGGTCATACGCAGGGAAACGGATTTCTTGTTCTCGCCCACCTGGGGACCGCGGTAGATGTCGAAGAGCGCAACGCCCTCGCACTGCTTACCGCCTGCCTTCTGCATGACGGCAATGATCTTGCCCACCTCCAGCGCTTCGTCACAAGCGAAGGAGAAGTCACGGGTGATGGCGGGGAATTTGGGCAGAGGCTTGTACGCCTTCTTTGCCACACGGACCGCAAAGAGCTTGTCAAAGTCGATCTCGGCGGCGTAAACGGGCATATTCATGCCGTAGTTTTCGGCCACAACGGGGTGGATCTGACCGAACACCGCCACAACGGTGTCGCCCACGGTCACTCTCGCACAGCGGCCGGGATGGTAGGAGGGGTTGTCAGCAACGGCGTTGTATTCGCCCTTGACGGCGGCAAGTGCCAGCAGATTTTCGATCACGCCCTTCACGGTGTAGAAATCCGCATCGCCGTACATACCAAGGGTCAGCATCTTGCCCTCGTAGGGGAGCTTGGCGGGATCCTCGTCGGGCAGATAGATCGAGCCCATCTCAAAGAGCCGCACGTTTTCGTTATTGAAGTTGGCGTTGCGCGCCAGCACCTCCAGCATAGAGGGGAGGGCGGTGGTACGCATGACGCTGGTATCCTCGCCCAAGGGGTTGGAGATCACCACCGAGCGGCGCTCCGCCTCGGGCAGACGGATCTTTTCGTAATACTTGGGGGAGATGAAGGAGAAGGTCTGGATCTCGTCCACACCCATGCCGTACAGGGCGTTCTCCACCTGAATGCCGAAGGCCTGCTTGGGGGTGCGACCGCCCTCGGTGGTCTCTGCCACGATCTTGGTGGAAACGATCTTATCGTAGCCGTAGATGCGCATGATCTCCTCTGCAATGTCGTTCATGCAGGCGAGGTCGGCACGGAAGCTGGGTACGGTGATCTTGCCGTTCTCAACGCGGCAGGCAAGGGACTCCAGAATATGGATCATCTGCTCCTCGGAAATGTCGGTGCCAAGGAACTTGTTGTAGCGTGCGGGCTCAAAGGGCAGCACGGTCACCGCGGTCTTGGTGGGGTAAACGTCGATCATGCCGTCTACCACGTCGCCTGCATCCAGCAGCTCGACCAGCTCGCAGGCGCGCATCAGTCCGCCATAGCAGTTCTCGGGGTCAAGACCCTTCTCAAAGCGGGCGGAGGACTCGGTGCGCATACCGTTCTTCTTGGCGGTCACGCGCACGGAAGCACCGTTGAAGCAAGCGGACTCAAATACAACGGTGGTGGTGTTATCCTTGATCTCGCTGTTGGCACCGCCCATAACGCCTGCCAGCGCGCAGGCCTTCTTCTCGTCGGCGATGACCAGCATGGAGCTATCCAGGGTGTGGTCGATATCGTCCAGAGACTTGAACTGCTCGCCGTCGGCAGCACGGCGCACACGGATGGCGGAGCCGTCCAGCTGCGCGTAGTCAAAGGCGTGCATGGGCTGACCGTACTCCAGCATCACGTAGTTGGTGATGTCCACGATGTTGTTGATGGGGCGCACGCCTGCGGCGTGCAGGCGCATACGAAGCCACATGGGGGAGGGCTTGATGCGCACGTTCTTCACGACCTTTGCCGCATAGCGGTAGCACAGGTCGGGGGCCTCGATGCCAACCGAAAGATACTTGCTGATATCGTCGCCGTCACCGGCACCGCGAACGGCGGGGGCGGGAACGTTCAGCTCACGGTCAAAGGAGACGGCGGTCTCACGCGCCAGACCGATCACGGAAAGGCAATCGGGGCGGTTGGAGGTGATCTCAAACTCCACCGAGGTGTCGTCCAGCATCAGCGCCTTGCGGATGTCGCCGCCGATATGCTCGGCAAAGCTCTCGTCCAGAATGAGAATGCCGTTCTCCTCCTTGCCGGGACACTCGTGGGTGGTCAGACCCAGCTCGCCCATAGAGCAGAGCATACCGTTAGAGGGCACGCCGCGCAGCTTGCCTGCCTTGATGGTCACGCCGCCGGGCAGCTTTGCCACGGGGATGGCGGCAGGCACGATAGCACCCTCGAACACGTTCTGTGCGCCGGTCACGATCTGGGTGTCCTCACCGGTGCCGATATCCATGGTGCAGATCAGCAGATGGTCGCTGTCCGGATGGGGAACGATCTTCTTGATGCGCGCCACGACCACATTTTCGATCTCGGTGCCCATTACCTCATAGCCCTCGACCTTAGAGCCGGTCAGGGTCAGCTTGTCGCAATAATCCTTGATATTTACATCGCTGACGTCAACGAAGTCCGCCAGCCATTTCATAGACAAATTCATGCTTTGGTACCTCCGATCAGAACTGCTTTAAGAAGCGCTCGTCGTTTTCGTAGAACAGACGGATGTCATCAATGCCGTAGCGGGTCATGGTGACGCGCTCCAGACCCATGCCAAAGGCAAAGCCGCTGTACTCCTCAGGGTCGATGCCGCAGTTCTGCAGCACGAAGGGATGCACCATGCCGGCGCCCAGGATCTCGATCCAGCCCTCGCCCTTGCACACACGGCAGCCCTTGCCGCCGCAGACAAAGCAGGAAACGTCCACCTCTGCGGAGGGCTCGGTGAAGGGGAAGTGGTGAGGACGGAAGCGGATCTCGGTGCTATTACCGAACATCTTGCGGGCAAAGGTCTCCAGAGTGCCCTTCAGATCGCTCATGGTAATGCCCTTATCCACGACCAGACCCTCCATCTGATGGAACAGGGGAGAGTGGGTGGCGTCCAGCGCATCCGAGCGGTATACGCGACCGGGGGAGATGACACGGATGGGGGGCTTCTTCTGCTCCATGACACGGACCTGTACGGGGGAGGTCTGAGAGCGCAGCAGCACCTTGTCGGTAATGTAGAAGGTATCCTGCGTATCTCTTGCAGGGTGATTTTCGGGAATATTCAGCGCCTGGAAGTTGTAGTAGTCATACTCCACCTCGGGACCCTCGGCGATCTCAAAGCCCATGCCGATAAAGATCTCCTCCATTTCGCGCTGCGCACGGGTGAGGGGATGCTGATGACCTACGCGGTCACACTTGCCGGGCATGGTCACGTCCAGCTTCTCGCTGATGAGACGGTCGTTCAGCGCCTTCTCCTTTTGCTCCTTCTGCTTTTCGGTGATGGCGCCCTCGATGGCGGCGCGCACCTCGTTGGCCAGCTGACCGATCACGGGGCGCTCCTCGGGGGAAAGCTGACCCATGCCGCGCAGAACGGCAGTCAGCTCGCCCTTTTTGCCCAGATACCGCACGCGGATCTGCTCGATATCCGCATCAGAACCTGCAAGCTCCGCCATGGCGGCAGCTCTGATCTTTTCCAATGTTGCTTTCATTGCTTTTTCCTTTCCTTTGCTTGGGGGCACGGGCAAAAAAATAAGCCCGCCCCGAAATAACACGGGACGAGACGTTTGCTCGCGGTACCACCCGATTGAAGGCTTGCGCCAACACTCATTGTGACGGTAACGGTGTCTGCCGTATGCGACTACTGCCGGGGGAAAGGGCGT
>SVQY01000051.1 GCA_015065135.1 Oscillospiraceae bacterium | reverse complement strand
GATACCAAGGAGCCCATCGTGCGTTGGCGCAGCTGTGCCAATCTGTTCTACTCCAACTGGCTCAACTATTTCGTCTATCAGGCAACGCCGTATGATATTACAAAGATCCAGTAAAGAAAAGCAAAGCCGCTTGACCATTTATGGTCAAGCGGCTTTTTTGCGATCACTCAGCCTTTTCAAAGATCACCTTGTCGTCCTCTGCCTTGGCTATCACGCGATCGCCGGCCTTGAAGCTGCCCTCCAGCATCGCGCCGGAGAAGGCGTCCTCTACGAGCCGCACGATGGCGCGGCGCAGGGGCCTTGCGCCGTAAACGGGGTCAAAGCCCTCCTTGGCCACAAGGGCGGAAACACTCTCGTCAAATGTGATGGAAATACCGATATTCTCGACCCGTTTGGTCACTTCTGCCAAAAGCAGAGCGGCAATGGCACGAATATCCTCCTCGCCAAGGCGGTTAAAGATGATGATATCGTCAATACGGTTGAGAAACTCGGGGCGGAAGGTCGCCTTCAGCGCCTCCATCACCTTGGTGTCGGTCCTTTCCTTGTCGCTCTTTGCCACGTCGTCGCTTTGGGCAAAGCCAAGGGCGCTTCTGGCAGGGGAGGTCATAGCGGCGGCTCCCACATTGGAGGTCATGATCAGAATGGTGTTTTTAAAGTCCACCTTTCGTCCCTGCGAGTCGGTCAGTACACCGTCCTCCAGCACCTGCAGCAGAATGTTGAACACGTCGGGGTGTGCTTTTTCGATCTCGTCAAACAGTACCACCGAATAGGGACGCCGACGGATCTTTTCGGTCAGCTGACCGCCCTCCTCGTAGCCAACGTAGCCGGGAGGGGAGCCGATGAGCTTGGAAACGCTGTGCTTTTCCATATACTCCGACATATCCATACGGATCATCGCGTTGGCATCACCGAACAGCAGCTCGGCCAGCGCCTTGCAAAGCTCGGTCTTGCCCACGCCGGTGGGGCCGAGGAAGATGAAGGAGCCAATGGGGCGTTTCGGGTCCTTGAGACCCATTCTGCCGCGACGGATGGCCTTTGCCACCGCCGAAACGGCAGGATCCTGCCCGATCACGCGGCGCTGCAGCAGCTCCTCCAGATGCAGCAGCCTTTCGCTTTCCTCCTCCAGCAGGCGATTGACGGGGATTCCGGTCCATTGGGTCACCACGTCGGCAATATCGCTCTCGCCAACCGTCAGCGCCTTGTCCGAGACCGTGCTTTCCCATTCCTTTTTTGCGTTTTCGTATGCCTCGCGCTGTGCCTTTTCCTCGTCACGCAGGGCGGCGGCGCGCTCAAAATCCTGCGCCGCAATGGCCTCCTCCTTCTCCTTTTGCAGGGTGGAGAGCTTTTCCTCGGTCTCGCGCAGATCGGGCGGAGAGGTGTGGACGGAGATGCGTAGACGGGAGGCTGCCTCATCGATCAGATCGATGGCCTTGTCGGGCAAAAAATGGTCGGCAATATAGCGCGCGGAAAGATTGACGGCGGCCTTGATGGCCTCGTCAGAGATCTTCAGCTTGTGGTGTGCCTCGTATTTGTCGCGCAGTCCCTGCAGAATGAGGATGGCCTCCTCGGGGGTGGGCTCGCCCACCATCACCGACTGGAAGCGGCGCTCCAGCGCGGCATCCTTTTCAATGTGCTTGCGGTATTCCTGAATGGTGGTAGCGCCGATCACCTGCATCTCGCCTCTGGCCAGTGCCGGCTTCAGAATATTGGCAGCATCCACCGCACCCTCTGCGGCGCCGGCGCCTACGATGGTGTGGATCTCATCGATAAAGAGGATGATACGGGGATTTTTGGCGACCTCCTCCATCACGCTCTTCAACCGCTCCTCAAATTCGCCGCGGTACTTGGCCCCGGCTACCATACCGGCAATATCCAGCGTGACCACAAGCTTATCCCGCAGGGTCTCGGGCACCGCGCCGTCAGCGATCTTTTGTGCCAGACCCTCTACTACGGCAGTTTTACCCACGCCGGGCTCGCCGATGAGGCAGGGATTGTTCTTGCCGCGCCTGGAAAGGATCTGGATCACGCGCTCGGTCTCCTGATCGCGGCCGATGATGGGGTCGATCTTGCCCTCCTTGGCCATCGCGGTCAGATCTCTGCCATAGCTGGCAAGCGTGGGGGCGCCCTCCAGCGTGCTTTTTTGTTCCTTGGCACCGCCGTGAACCGAGCCCTCCTGTTGGCCGCCCTTGCCGCCAAACAGTGCCAGGACCTCGTTCACAAGCTCACCGGCGGAAACGCCCAGCTGCTCCAGAATGCGCACCGCTACCGCGTCGCGCTCGGCAAGCAGCGAGAGCAGGATATGCTCGGTGCCGATATAGCTCTGCCCGGTCTTGTGCGAGTAGAGGGCAGAGCCCTCAATGATCCGCTTGGTGCGCGGGGTCATATCGGCAGGGGAAACGTTACTGGCAGAGCCGAGGCCGGAAAGTGCCGCGATCTCGCTTTTCAGCTTTTCCACGGTGAGCCCCTTGTCGGTCAGCACCTTGGAGGCTACGCTGTCGGTCTCTGCGGTCAGCGCCAGCAGAATGTGCTCAGAGCCGATATAGGTGTGCCCCATTTCTGCGGCAAAGCGCAGGGCATTATTCAAAGTATTCTGTGCTTTTTTTGTAAAACGATTGTTCATTTCAAGACCTCCGTTTCTTTATTGCTCGCTGACCCCCAGAGCCTTTTTGATAAAGGCAGCGCGCTGCTTGTCGCGTGCGGCGGCGTTTTTGGGGGCGTCACCGGTGTGCTCGGAAAGCGTTGCGGGCAGAATGCTGATCAGTAGCGTGTTCAGCGCCTCGTCGGTGATCGAGGTGATCTCACCCAACGCAATACCCAGCTTCAGATCTGTGTAAAGAGAGAAGAACTCCTGCGACGAGATCATGGTAGCGTGTCGCAGGGTGCCCTCTGCACGGTGGATGCGATCGGCGCGGCGGTCGGCCGCCTCGGCAGAGAGCGAGCCGCGCAGCCGGCGCTCATTTTCAATAATGCTGCGCACAGCCTCCTCCAGCTTGCGCAGGATCTCCTCCTCTGAGCAGCCCAGAGTCACCTGATTGGAGACCTGATACAGGCATCCGCTCGGCTCCGAGCCCTCGCCGTAAAGACCACGCATGGTCAGCCCCAGCTTGGAGAGCTGGTGCGAGAGCGAGGCGATCATGCCGGCAGCACGTAGGGCAGGGAGAAAGAGCATCACCGAGGCGCGCATGCCGGTGCCAAGATTGGTAGGGCAATGGGTGAGATAGCCCAGCTGCTCGTCATAGGCAATGTCCAATGCGGCATCCAGACGGTCGTCACACTCGCAGGCAAAGCGGTAGGCATCCTGCAGCGCAAGCCCGGGCAGAATGCATTGCAGTCGGATGTGATCCTCCTCCAGGGCCATTACCGAGAGGCTCTTGTTGTCATTGCGATAAAGGGCGTGAGGACCCTTTTTGGCTGCAAAATCGCGGCTGATCACGTGCTGCTCCACCAAAGCCTCAGTCTTGGTGGGGGAAAGCAGCTGCATATCGGTTTTTACGTAATCCTCGCCCAGGGCGGTGCCGATGCGCTCGATGATAGCGCCGGCATCCTGCTCGGAAAGGCCCTTGTCAAAGCGATAGCCCGTCAGATTGCGGGCAAAGCGGATACGCGAGGAGAATACGGTATCCGCATCATTTCCTTTTACTTGATACCAAGCCATAGCATTACTCCTTTTCCAGACGGCGGATCTCATCGCGCAGGGTAGCCGCCTCCTCAAATTTTTCCTCTCGGATCGCCTCGGAAAGCTGATTTTTCAGCTCGGCCAGGCGGTCTCTTTTTTCTTTTTGTGCCCGTCTGCCGGCAGGGGCGCGTCCCACGTGGGTCACGTTGCCGTGCAGCTGGCGCAGGGTGGGCTTCAGCTCCTCGCCAAAGGTCTCGTAGCAGCGAGGGCAGATGGCCTTGCCGCTCTTTTGCAGCTCGCGCCAGGTGGCGGAGCAGCCGGGGCAGGTCTTGCCGCTTTCCTGGCGCGGTGCACCCGAAAAGGAGAAAAGCCCGTCCAGGAGATTGGTGTGAAAGGGCATCCCCTCGCCAAACAGCTTCGGCATACCCTTATAACCGGCGGCGCAGCTGGCACAAAGGCAGACAGACTTGCTTTCACCGTTGATATTTTGCTCATAAAAGAAAGTTGCTTCGTTCGTCTTGCAGTTTTCGCATTTCATAGATCTTCACCTCCGTATTCTATTTTAATGCATCAGGGAGAGTAAAATGTGTCGGAATATCTGTGCCCGTACCGTGGCGCGTCCCTCGGGGGTCACATTCTGCAGGGCTGCGGCCGAAAGGGCATTGCCGATGATCGCGCCCTCGCGCTGTGTGATGATGTTCTGATCCAGCAGGTTGCGCAGATAAGCTCTGGCCTCGTTTTCCTCAATGGCCTCGCCCACGGCATAAAAGAAGTGCATCAGATACTCGTCACGGTGCATCTGCTTGCGCACGATGCGGATGTGGCCACCGCCACCGCGACGGGATTCGATGATATAGCCGCGCTCGGGTGTAAAGCGGGAAGTGATCACGTAGCTGATCTGGCTGGGCACGCAGCCAAGGGTCTGTGCCATTTCGTTGCGCTGCAGCTCCAGCGAGCCGCCACTTTGCTCCAGCATCTCCTCTATCAATTTGGCAATCTGGTCGGTAAGCATAGGTTTGACCTCCTTTTGACCTTCTTTGACTTTTACGCCTTCATTATAGCGCGAAGGTCAAAGAAAGTCAAAGTCAAACAAAGTCAAAGGCAAACGTTCACGACCGATAAAAGCCGATTAGAGCGATTTAGCAGGGCATTATCTCGCAAAATCTCGTTTTTTTGAAATTTTTAGTTTTTTGATCTTTCCCGATAAAAGTGCTTTTTGTAGCAAGTATTGCCCCCAAAATGATAGAAATAAAATAGGTATATAACACAAGCCGCCAATCATTGGCGGCTTGTGTTTTTCTATTGCCTCAGATACGGATCGCTGAAATTTCGGTTGTATGCGATGGCGATGGCATTCCAGGTGGCGCGATCCACCGCGCCGGTGGCAGGGAGGCCGTGGATCTTTTGAAACGCGCGGACCGCTGCTGCGGTCGCCTCGTCATAAATGCCGCTCAGCGGCACTGCCTCCAGCCCCTCATAGATGATCGCCAACTCCTGCAGCGCGTTTTGGATGATGCTTACCAAAAACTGTGTTTCTCCTACCTCAATGCTATAATTTTCCGGGATCTGAGGAAAATGCGCAATGCGCTCGGGGGGGCGCTTGGCCTCCACCGAGGCGCTATATGCCGCAAATAATCGTTCCCAGGTCTCGAGATCGGCCCTGCCGGTCACGCTAAGTCCCGCAGCCTCCTGAAAGGCGCGTAGCGCCGCCTCGGTGGCGCTGTCAAAGATGCCGTCCACGGGCAGGGGATCGATCTCCTCATTAAAATAGGAAAGATGCCGCAGATATCGCTGCAGATTGGTGATCGCCTCGCGTTCGTTTTCTCTTGCCATCAGCTCACCCCCGTTTCAAAACCCGGATACTGACCCTCACCAAGGATCTGCCCGTTATAAAGATCGCTGTAAAGATCGCCCAGCGCCTCCCACGTAATGGCAGAGACCTGCCCTGTCACGGGGAGTCCTGCCAGCTCCTGAAAGGCGATCACCGCCTCTCTTGTGCGCGGCCCGAAATAGCCGGTCACGCTGACAGGCGTGATGGTGGGAAAGGAGCGTGCCACGTAGTTGAGGTATTCCTGCAGCACGCGCACATCGTCACTATCCGATCCAAGGCGCAATATCCTGCCGGGAAAGGGGATCACGTTCCCCTCGGTGTATTGTGGCGGTATGGTGGCCACAATACCGAGGTAGGCATCGTAGAGGGCCTCCCACGTCAGCGGCCCTACAATGCCGTCGGCAGGCAGACCGAAGGTGTTTTGCAGATCGATCACCGCCGCCCGTGTGGCAGAGCCGAAGGAGCCGTCTACCGCAAGAGGCGGCACGGTATCGTAAAAGGCGGAAAGATAATTGATATAGTATTGCAGATTGGCCACCGCGTTACCGCTGTCCCCCTCGCGCAAAACACCGGGATATTGCTGCGTGACCTCCTCCAATGTCACCCCCTCCGCATTCACCTCGTTCAGACGCTTGACCCCGTTGTAGATGCGGCGGATATAGTACCACGTGGCGCGGCCGATCACACCGTCCGGAGTCAGGCCGAAGATCTCCTGAAACCGCCGTACCGCCGCCTCTGTGTCTGTGGTAAACACTCCATCCGTCAGGGCGATCTTGGGAATGGAGGGGTAGTTTTGCGAGATGCGGTTGAGGCGGATCTGCGCGGTGCGCACCTGATCGTTGGCAGAGCCTACGCGTAAGGGGGGCGTGGGCGCGCTCTCTGTGGTATTGGCGATCGGCGCGTCGCTTACGATATCAATGTTATCGCCGTAGTAGTAGGTCAGTATCTCATAAGGAGTCAGCCCCTGCTCGGCAAGCTCCACCGATCCCCATTGCGAAAGCCCATTGCAGCTGACACGTCGCCCATCACAATAGACCGCAAACAAGGGCTCTACGGCACCCTGTCGGCGGATGTAGCTATCAAAAAGCTGCCCCGCCAGCTCGCGGATATTTTCAAAGATATCCCGTCCCTCCACAAAGGCTTGGTCGATGCTGGTGGAGCTGGTGATGTCAAAATCATATCCGCGCGAGCGGTAAAACTCGGTGTAGATACGGTTGAGCGCAAAGGAGACCTGGGCATACATATTGGCGCGGATGGCGTTCTCCGGCCAGGTGGGGTAGATCTCGCTGGAGGCCACGTTGGCCACGTAGTCAAGAAAAGGTAGGGTCACGTTGCGCGCGTTTTCCTCCGGACGCCCCAAATGTACGGTAATGGTCTCCGGAATAGTTGGTATCAGGGTCGCCATCCTCTCACTCCCTCCATAGCTGTGGCTCCTCGCCCTCAAAACGCCGTCCGCCGTTCAGGGTAAGATCGCCGGAGGTGCCGTTTGCGGGGATGGGGCGCAGATCAGCCTGTTGAATAGCGGTAATGCCGTCAAAGATCGGTACGTTCTGGTAGTCGGCCTTTTCATAGCCGCTAAGCCGCACCTCGATATTATAGACCGCGTAGGGGCGCGCCTCTGACGGAGACATCGAAAGCGCACGCGCGGGCGCAGGAAGCTCCACGCGCTCGGTCCTGCCATCTCTGTCCGAGCGTAGCTCGTAAAGCACGGTGCCGCTGTTGCTTTCCCGTATGGTGACCGCCGCGCCGGAGAGGGGAATGGCATTGCCGGCCGTGCCGACCTGTACCACCAGAAACCCGGTGCCGCCTGCAGCGGCAGGCAAAATGTTTTCGTTCATAGGCAACCTCCTTTCCATTCAAAAGCAGTATATGAAAAAAAGACGGGTGGTGCAAAGATTTTTCCAAAAGGGGGTTGATTTTTTGATGTCATTATGCTATAATAAATCCCGTTATATGCCGGAATGATGGAATTGGCAGACGTGCTGGACTCAAAATCCAGTGGTAGCGATACCGTGCGGGTTCGACCCCCGCTTCCGGCACCACGAAAAAGGGAGGGCAAGCGCCCTCCCTTTTTCGTGGCGCCGTCAGAGACGGGGGTCCCACCTTTGGTGGAAGGTCTTTGCCGTTTTTTGCGGAGCAAAATGACGGCGTGGCCGTCAAGGCAAAGAGATATTTCGCTTTCTTGGAAAGCGAAATGGGCCCGCATTCCGGCACCGATCAGAAAAGCAGAAAAAAGGGAGGGCAAGCGCCCTCCCTTTTTCGTGGTGCCGTCAAAGACGGGGGTCCCGCCTATGGCGGCAGGTCTTTGCCGTTTTTTGCGGAGCAAAATGACGGCGTGGCCGTCAAGGCAAAGAGATATTTCGCTTTCCGTGAAAGCGAAATGGGCCCGCATTCCGGCACCGATCAGAAAAGCAGAAAAAAGGGAGGGCAAGCGCCCTCCCTTTTTCGTGGTGCCGTCAAAGACGGGGGTCCCGCCTATGGCGGCAGGTCTTTGCCGTTTTTGCGAAAAATACCGGAATGTTGACAAAATTCCGGCGATATGATATGATAAAAGCATCAAAGCAAAGGAGAGATGCTCATGCTTGATTTTAAAAATGCCTTTTTTCTGGATCTGACCCTGGTCCACCATTCCAATTTTGAACATATGGTCACGCCGATGCTGCTGGAGGGGGAGACTGTGCTTTTTGCCTATCACTCGCTGCACAACGGTGTGCTGTTCACCACCCATCGCATTTTTTTGATGAGCATGGTCGGCTTTGTTGATCGCAGGCGTGACGTGACCGCTCTGTCGTACCGCAGGATCTCCGCATTCTCGCTGGAGACCGGCAAGGAGCGGCATAAGGATAGCGCCATCGAGATCGCTTTTAAGGGACTCGGTAAGGTGAGAATGGAGTTTGCAGAGCGCGAATCGGTTCCGGCCCTGTGCCGTTTGCTTTCCGAAAAAACCATGTGAGAAAAGCCGCCACGGGCGGCTTTTCTCTTGCAAAATCTCTGCAGCTATGCTATACTGAAGCAGAAGAAACCGTTAAAGGAGAGGTCGTATGAAAATTACCGTTCTGGATGCCGCCACGTTGGGTTCCGATCTGGATCTTTCCCATCTTGGCGCGCTGGGTGAGCTGACCGTGTACGATAACACCGCACCGCAGGAGCTTGCCACGCGGATCGCCGATACCGATGTGATCGTGATCAATAAGGTCAGGATCACAAGGGCTGTGCTGGAGGGAAGCACACGACTGAGGATGATCGCCGAGTGCGCCACCGGCTTTGATAATATCGACCTTGCCGCTTGCCGCGAAAAGGGGATCGCCGTCGCCAATGTGGTGGGCTATTCTACTGATAGCGTGGCTCAGGTAACAGTGGCAATGGCGCTGTCGCTTTTCACCAATCTGCCCGCTTTTTCGGCTTGTGTGGCAGATGGCAGCTATACCGCCGAGGGGGTGGCTAACCGCCTTACGCCTGTCTATCACGAGCTTGCGGGCAAGACCTGGGGCATCGTTGGCTATGGACATATCGGAGCCAAGGTAGCAGCGGTGGCCAAAGCGCTCGGCTGTCGGGTGATCGCCTTTGCGCGCAGCCAAAAGGAGGGCGTGGAAAACGTTTCTTTGGCGGAGCTTTGTCGCAGGGCGGATGTGATCTCCGTGCATCTGCCGCTCACATCCGATACTCGCGGTATCATTGATGAAAAAATGATCTCTCTGATGAAAAAAGAAGCTGTTTTTATCAACGTGGCACGCGGTGCGGTCACCGACGAGGCCGCGCTTGCCAACGCCGTAAAAGGCGGCAATTTGGGCGGTCTTGGTATCGACGTATATGCCGTGGAGCCGTTTTCCACGGAGCACCCTTTTTACGCCATCCGTCAGCTATCGAACGTTTGCTTTACGCCGCATATGGCGTGGGGCGCCAAGGAGGCGCGTGAGCGCTGCCTTGCTGAGGTAAGAGAAAATATTGCAGCCTTCCTGCGCGGCGAGCGTCGCAGCCGTGTGGACTAAACAGAAAAATCGCCGCCCGACACAGTCGGGCGGCGATTTGGTTTAAGAGGGGTATTTTGCATCGGCTGCGACCATACCGATGCCCAGGATCTCGCGATCCTTGACCTGTGCTACCGTCAGTACCGTGTCTCCAAGACCGGCTACATAAAGCACCTCGGCATAGTCCTGACCCAGCATCACGCGGGTCACCTTGCTCCATTTGGGATTGTTGAAGCGTTTCGAGTTATCCTTGGGCGCGTAAAGCGGGCAGGGCCAGAAGACTACTGCTGCCGAAATGGCATCGTAGAGCGCGGCGGTGCCGCCTGCGTAGCCGTGGTGTGCCACCTGGACCGCATCGCTTTGCAGATAGCTGCCATAGCGGGCGACCAGAATGGGAGCGGAGCTCTCCGAGCAGTCACCCAGCATCATAAAGCTTTGCGTGTTGCTCTCGGTGTCGGTCAGCGTTATACGGAACACGATAGAGCTGTCATTGAAATAGGTCAGCTGCTTGGGCTGCGTATAATCCTCAAAGGTAAAGAGCATTTCCAGCTTGCAGCCGGCAAATTGATAATGCTGACCGGTGCGCGCCTTGTAGACCGGGATGCCCCTGCCGTATTCGGTGATATAGTTGCGGAAGCTTTGCTGGGCACTCACCACCCAGCTGCCACCGTGGATCAGTGATTGCTCCTCGGTGGGGAAGGAATACATAACGCTTTGCAGGGTGACCTTGTCAAAATACTCGTTGGTAAAGGAGCGGAAGGCGCCGATGTGATCGGAATGGGCATGCGTAAAGATCCAGCAGGCGATCACGGGCTTGCCGCCGAGCACGTTGTATTGCTTCAGGGTGTCGTATAGGTCCTCCGCGATCTTGTCGGTGCCAACGCCGCCGTCCACCACCAAAAAGGTGCCGTCGGTGAGGCGCACGATGTAGGACATACCACAGTCGGCAGTCTGATACAGGGTGTCCATACCGCCGAGCTGGATAAAGAGGGGCTCTACATCATTTTTGCCGTTATGGAAGGCTGCGGTCAGAGGCTGCAGGGCAGCCTCGCTGCGCGGATCCACCGTCACGCGCAGCATGTTGTCTGCCGTGGTAAAGGTAATATTCAGGATCTCGTCGTCGCTGTAGAAGGTGGCGTAGCTGAGCGATGCCGCCGTGCCGCGGTCGTGCAGGGTGTAGCCCAGCTGATCCAGCTTGATCAAGTAGGACTCGTAATCGTTTATCGTGGCGGCATCACGATACAGCATATAAGCGCTTTCGCCGATATTGATCAGATCGGTGAACTGCGGAATGCCGGGCGCGTTGGTGGTGGTGACCGTTGCGAAGCGGTCCAGGCTCACCAATGGGTATTTGACGTTGTATTGGTTCTCGTCTACCGCATTTTGTGCTTTGGCCGCGGTCAGGATCTTGTCGTACAGCGCCAGCAGGGCGTGGCGCAGATTGTTGGCATCGCTTGCCAGCACCTTGATATGGCTGTTTTCGCACAGCAGAATGCCGGCACCTGCCGTGGGTACGGCTCCGGGACGGTTAGTGGCACCCACAAGGATCTCTCTGCTGCCACCCTCCAGCGTGGAGTAGGGAAGCTCTGCATCCGAGTAGGCAGGGATCGAAGCACCGGTCAGATACTGGAAGGCTTGCAGGAATTCTTTGACATAAGCAAGTGACTTTTCATCAATGGCCGCAGGGTAGATCAGCGTGTAGTCGCTTTTGCCATTGTTGGCCAGCTGTAGCAGCGCCTCGGTGTGGGTGTAGGAGAAGGAAACGGGCAGCGCAAAGGCTTCGGGCTGGGTGTCCTCACTCTCCAAAAAGAGGGAGATGAAGGCTGCCGTCGCCTTTTGCAGCATGAAGGAATTCTGGGCGGCGATCACCAGCTTGTTGCCGTCGGTGCCGATGTGATAGGAGTCATAGGTCAGCTTGCCGCCGGCGGCCACTGAGGCGGCGCGGTTGGTGGCACCTACCAGGATCTCATAAGAGTCGGTCTCCTCGTCCTCCGCAATGAAATCGGAGTGGAGTGTCAGATTCACGCCGGTAGCGGTGCGGATGGCATCACGCAGCGCGGAGAGTGCCGCCATCGTGTTGGCATCGGCTCCCTCGGGGTAGCAGAGTGAATACACGGGGTTGCCGTCGGCATCGATCAGCGCCGTGGTGGGGCTGCGATAGGCCAGCTTTTTGGGCACGAACAGGTATCCTGCGCCGGCGTTAGCATTTTCGCTCGTAATGAAGTTGGCTTCAAAATAGGTCAGCGCAGCCTCCAGCATCGGCTCGTTTTTGGCGGTGATCACAAAGTTCTCGCCCACAAACCCGATATAAAAGGCCGCCGGTGTCAGATCCTCTACAAGATCAAGACCGATGCAAAAGCGCTTGGTGCTCTGTTCGTCGGCCTTTGGCAGTGTGATGCCGCTCTTTTCCTGCAGGGCACCCAGCATCTCCTCGGCGCGCAGCGCAGCGCTGCCTGTGCCGGTGCGATCGTCCAATGCATAGCGTGCCTCGCCGTCGATCAGCAGCGGTGCATTGCCCTGAAACAGGTTTCTGGAGTTGGAGAAGAAGCCGGCAACGGCATCTCCCAGCATCGTAAACAGACGCGGCTGCAGCTCTCTGCCCATCGCGCAGGAGGGCAGCAGCAGACAAAGCGCCAGTAGTATTGCAAGAAAGGAAAGACTCCTTTTTTTCATAACAGACCTCCACAAAAGAGAGTATACACTATTATATTACTATAAACTGCTCGTTTTGTCAAGAAAAGCACGCTTCAAAGAAGCGTGCTTTTCGTTTATATTTTTTTCAGCAGATATTCGTAAAACTGCTCAGCGTAGACCGAGTGCGTTGCGCGGTCGGAAAGCTCAATGATCAGCTCGCGCTGACACAGAGGCTTGGAGATGGGGAGCAGCACCACGTTTTTGTTCTTGACGCGCCCCCAGGAATATGCGGGCCAAAAAGCCACACCTACACCCGTACTGATCATATTTTGCACCGCGTTGGGGGAGTCCGACTCAAACAGCACCTTGGGGGTAAAGCCGGCAATGGAGCAAAATTTGTTACAGATCACACCAAATAGGCGGGAGTTGGAGAACATCACAAATTTTTCGTCCTTGACCTCCTCCAGCGAGATCGAGCTCTTCTCTGCATAGCGTGAGCTTTGCGGCACGGCCAGATAGATGCTCTCCTCCTTGATGCATCGCGCCCTGTAGCCGCGCTTGATGGGATTGCCGGTTTCGTTGGTGGTCACCACGATGTCACAGTTTTTCTTGCTTTCGTTTTGCTCAAAGTCAAACACCACGTCGGGGTGCAGCCGTTGAAAGCCCACGATGGCGTTGATCACAAAGGTGGAAGCCGCCAGAATATTGAGCCGTACCGTTTTGCTCACCTTGCTTTTCAGCTCCTCCAGCTCGGCAGGAAGCCCATCCAACTCGGGCAGGATGCTGTCCAGTCTGCTTTTCAGATGCTCGCCATAGGGGGTCAGCACGATGCGGCGCCCCTCCTTGGCCAGCAGTTTTACGCCAAGCTCCTCCTCCAGCGCGCGCATCGCCTGAGAAAGGGCAGGCTGCGCCACGTGCAGCTGCTCGGCGGCCTTTGTCACGTGCTGCAGAGAGGCGATCGTGTGAAAGTATTTCAGCTTTTGCAATTCCATGGTAGCACCCCGAATAATAAGATTTGCTTATGAATTTCATAATAATTATATATTTTACTTTGACCTTTGTCAAGTGTATAATGAAAGAAAAAAGGAGGGGTGGTATCATGCAGGAGTGCTGTGAGATGATCATGCTCATCTGCTTTGGATTGTCCTGGCCGATCTCGGTTTACAAAAGTTTTCGGTCGGGGTCTACAAAGGGCAAAAGCGTTGTCTTTATTGTGGCGATCATTGTCGGTTATATTGCCGGCATCGCAGGCAAGCTCGTGAGTGGTCAGCTGACCTATGTGCTGGCACTGTATGTGCTCAATTTGGTCATGGTCAGTATCGATCTTGTGCTGTATTTTGTCAATCGCAGAAGGGAAAAGCGCATTGAGCAGGGAAAGGCATTGGAAAGGAGTAACAGATATGCGGGCGTGCGTTGAGGAAAAGGTGCGGACATTTCGGGAGCTGAACGATCTTGCGCTGAAGGGGGAGATCGTGGTGCTTGGCTCCGGCTATATGGCAGGCTTTCCGTTTTATGAGCTGATCAACCGATGCCGATTGGAAAACGCGGTGTATAACCGTAGCATTGAAGGTCTGACGGTGGCGGAGGCGAATGAGATCCTGCAAGATGCGGTGCTGGAGCTGCGTCCCACAAAGGTGTTTTTGTGCTTTGAAAAAATAGAAGAGCCGCAAGAGCTCAAGGAGCTGATCGAGCGGATCGAAGCAGCGTTGCCGAGTGCAACAGTCTATGCTGTCAGCCTGTCAACAGAGGTCGGCGCGCGTATCAAGATGCTTTGTGACGGAAAGCGCGTGTGCCACATTGGCTTGGAGATCGCCGGTGGCCACAAGGCTGTTTTCAAGCGCCTTTGCTGCTTTTTTCGCAAAAAGCCCGTTGATATGACCGACATCCTTGCAATGGCAGCGCTGTAAAAAAAGAGACGTGTCGCAAATTTTGCGACACGTCTCTTTTTTTTATGCTTTTTCGCTTATTTCAGCTTTGCCAGCGCCTCGGCAACGCCTTGGCGATTCTCGATGTATTTGGCCAGCTTGGCGCGCTCGCCCTCGACCACAGCGGCGGGAGCCTTTGCGGTAAAGCTTTCGTTGGAAAGCTTCTTGTTGGCGCGCTCGATCTCGCCGTCAAGCCTTGCCAGCTCGGCGGTAAGGCGTGCCTTTTCCTTCTCCAGGTCGATAAGGTCTGCCATAGGCAGGTAGACGGTGGCGGAGTCGGTCACGATCTGCACCGCGTCCTCGGTGGAAAGCACGTCCGCACCGAAGCTCTCGGCAACTGCCAGCTCGGCGGCGGAGGCAAGGCGCTTGAAGAACGCCTCGGAGTCCTCAAAGCTCTCCGCATACTTGGTGGCGATAAAGATCTTTGCCTTGCGGGAGGGGGGCACGTTCATCTCGTTGCGGCGTGCGCGGATGGCACGGATGGCAGCGATCACGCGCTCCATGCGAGCGGAGTCCTCGGCAAAGTCAAGGGCATCGTTCACCTCGGGGTAAGCGGCGATCATGATGCTCTCGGTGTCATGGGGCAGGGACTGATAGATCTCCTCGGTGATGAAGGGGATAAAGGGATGCAGGAGCTTGAGAATACCGTCCAGCACGTAGGCGATCACGTTCTGTGCCACAAGATTGCCCTCGGTGTCCTTCTCGGAAAGGCGAGCCTTGGAAAGCTCGATATACCAGTCGCAGAACACGTCCCAGGTGAAGTCGTAGAGGGTGGAGAGCGCAATGCCCAGCTCATAGTGATCCAGCGCGTTGCGCGCAGCTGCTACTGCCTTGTTGAAGGCGGTCAGGATCCACTTATCCTCGGCGGCCAGCTTGTCGGCCGCAGGCAGCGCGAAGCTGTCGATGGTCAGATTCATGCGCACGAAGCGGGAGGCGTTCCAGAGCTTATTGGCAAAGTTACGTGCCGCCTCGATCTTCTCGTCCGAGAAGCGCATATCGTTTCCGGGGGAGTTGCCCGTTGCCAGCGCAAAGCGGAGGGCGTCCGCGCCGTACTGGTCGATAACGGCCAGAGGATCGATGCCGTTGCCGAGGGACTTGGACATCTTGCGGCCCTGCGCGTCGCGGACAAGGCCGTGGATCAGCACCGTGTCAAAGGGCTCGGTGCCGGTGTACTCCAGGGCGGAGAAGATCATGCGGGAGACCCAGAAGGTGATGATATCATAGCCCGTCACCAGAGTGTCGGTGGGGTAGAAGTATTTCAGATCCTCGGTGCTGTCGGGCCAGCCGAGGGTAGAGAAGGGCCAAAGGGCGGAGGAGAACCAGGTGTCCAGCGTGTCGGGGTCCTGACGCATCTCCTTACCACACTTGGGGCAGACGGCGGTGCCCTTCTTGGTCACGACCACCTCGTCACAATCGTCGCAGTAGAAGGCGGGAATGCGGTGGCCCCACCAGAGCTGACGGGAAATGCACCAGTCGCGGATGTTCTCCATCCAATGGAAGTAGTTCTTTTCAAAGCGCTCGGGCACGAACCTGGTGCGGCCCTCGCGCACAGCGGCGATGGCGGGCTTGGCAAGAGGCTCCATCTTCACGAACCACTGCTTGGAGACCATGGGCTCGATCACCTGATGGCAGCGGTAGCAGGTGCCCACGTTGTGGGCAAGAGGCTCGATCTCCTTCAGGGCGCCGATGGCCTCCAGATCGGCAAGGATCGCCTTGCGCGCCTCCTTGGTGGTCATACCGGCGTACTTGCCGCAGTCCAGCACCTCGGGCTCGCCAACGGCGGCGGTGCCCTTTGCAAACAGCTTGTCGGCGGCAGCCTTGTCGGCGGCACCGGTCATCTTACCGTCATAGGTGAAGATGCGCACCATGGGCAGATTGTGGCGCTGACCCACCTCGTAGTCATTGGGGTC
>SVQY01000050.1 GCA_015065135.1 Oscillospiraceae bacterium | reverse complement strand
GCGAGACGCCCTTTGCACCGAAGCCTCGCGCCTGCTCTCCAAGGAGGGGCTGAAGCGCGCCCATTTGCTGGCCCCTGCCCTTTCAAGGATCTTCAAGGACTACGACCGCCACCTTTCCATTGACGAGCTGGCCGAGCTTTGCAGCGTCAGCAAGTATTATTTCTGCCGCCTTTTCAAGGAGGAAATGGGGGTGACCGCGGTGGAATATATCACCAATCACCGCATTTCCCTGGCCGAGGCGCTGCTGCGCGAGGGCAAAAAAAGCATGGAGGAGATCGCCTACCTCTGCGGCTTCGAGGATATCAGCTATTTCTATCGCTGCTACAAAAAGGTCAAGGGGGTCTCACCCAAGAAAAATCTTTCATAAGCAAGCACGGTTTTTTGCGATTTTGCAAAGAAACCGTGCTTTTTTCTTCAGAATCAAAGAAAAAGAGCAATATTGTCCATAAACAGAACAACATTGTCACTTGTTTTTTCGCTTGCGCGATGGTAAGATAATATTGTAGTCCAGCCTTTTGGGAAGGAGGCGCAAAAATGACAAAGATCAAAAAAATCGACATTCACGCACACGCCGTCCTGTTTCAGGAGTACGCCCCCATCTGGAAAAACGAGGTGCCCTGGGTCTCACCGGGGCAGGTCCTTGGCTTTTACGACGATCTGAACATTGAAAAGGGCGTGCTGCTGCCCATCGTTTCCCCCGAGTATCATCAGGATCAGCTCTCCAACGCCGATTGCAAATATATCACCGAGCAGTACCCCGATCGCTTTCTGTGGTTCTGCGGCGTGGATCCCCGCGCCCTGGGGAACCTGCCCGATGCGGATCTTTCGCTTCTTCTGAACCATTATAGATCCCTTGGCGCCAAGGGCATGGGCGAGCTGACCGCCCAGCTGTATGCCGACGACCCGATGCTGGACAATCTGTTTGCCCATTGCGAGGCCTGCGATATGCCTGTGACCATTCACATCGGCCCGCAGTTCGGCGGCTGCTACGGCATTGTGGACGATATGGGTCTGCCGAGACTGGAAAGAGTGCTGCAAAGGCACCCGAAGCTCAAGATCTTAGGGCACTCCCAGCCCTTCTGGGCAGAGATCGGCACCAACGTGGACCCCAATGACCGCAACACCAATCCCGGTGGCAAGATCGAGGAGGGCCGATTGATCGAGCTGCTGCGCAAATATGACAACCTCTATTGCGATTGCTCGGCAGGCAGCGGCTCCAATGCCCTGATGCGCGATCCCGATTACACCGAGCAGTTCTTTGAGGAATTCTCGGATCGCCTGCTCTACGGCTGCGATATCTGCCAGAGCTTCAACCGCTTCCCCTACAAGCTGGATGCCTTTTTGGATCAGATGCTGCGGGATAAGCGGATCAGCGAGGAAAACTACTATAAATTCGTGCGCGG
Organism: Oscillospiraceae bacterium; assembly: GCA_015065135.1. GTDB lineage: Bacteria > Bacillota > Clostridia > Oscillospirales > CAG-272 > Firm-07. Next base: position 15,179 of record SVQY01000050.1, on the reverse strand, counting down.
CAACGCGATCAAGCTTCTGAAGCTGGAGGATGCGGAATGAGATACAAGATCATTGAGACCCCCAAAAAGAAATATCGGATCTCCAAAAAGCTGCACTCTGTCTTTTTTGAATACTTCGGCCGCGTGATCTATGACGGCATCTGGGTGGGCAAGGACAGCGAGATCCCCAACATCGACGGCATCCGCCTGGACGTGATCGAGGGCTGCCGCGAGATCGGCGTGGGCGCGATGCGCTGGCCGGGCGGCTGCTGCGCCGACCACTATCATTGGAAGAACGGCATCGGCAAGGAGCGGTACAATCGCCACCATCTTTTGCAGGATCCCGGCAACCCGGTCTGGCGCAACGATTTCGGCACCGACGAGTTCCTGCGCTTTTGTGAGCTGACCGGCGCCGAGCCGATCCTGACGGCCAACACGGCCACCGGCACCCCCGAGGAATTTTTGGATTGGTACGAATACGTCAACGGGCCGACCAACACCAAATACGGTCAGATGCGCGCGCAAAACGGGCACGAGGAGCCCTATAACGTCAAATACTGGGGGCTTGGCAACACCGACGAGAACGTCTGGCACGTGGATTTCAACAATCCCATCTCCTATGCCCAGCGCTATATGCAGTTCCAGACCCTGTTCCGCGCCATGCGCGACAAGCTCTATTTTATCGGTCTCGGCCTTTCCACCAGGCACAAGCTGCCCGGCTGGGTGGGGCAATCCCTCAATCACATCACCCAAAATCAAAAGCAAAGAGGCCCCGATGCCCTCTCGGTCCATCACTATCTTGGCGGTGCCAAGCAGGGCGGCGCGCTCTGCGGCGATGCCATCGCGTATACCGATGACGGCTACTATGCCCTGCTGGACCTGCTGGAGCGCTATCAGTACGACATTGACCTGCACCGTGTGATCATCCGCGAGCATACCAGCCCCAAGTACCCCGCCACCAAGATCTGCTTTGACGAGTGGGGCGTGTGGCACCCCGAGGCCACCATTGAGAATAATCAGAACCAGCGGCAGACCGTGCGCGACGCCATCTTTGCCGCCCTGACGCTGCACATCTTCTATCGCAACAGCGACGTGGTGGAGTTCGCCATGGAGACCCAGCTCTGCAATCTGCTGCAGAGCCTGTTTGAGACCGACGGCGCCAAGTGCTACAAGACCCCCACCTTCTACGTGATGAAGCTGTTCCGCGAGCACGCGGGGCAGTATCTCCTTCCCCTGCTCCCCGATGACGTTGACGAGGATCTGGACACGGTTGCCACCATCTCCGAGAACGGTGAGCAGCTGACCGTCAGCATCGTGAACCGCCACCTGTACGACACAAAGCCCATCTCCCTTGCCTTCGCAAAGAGCGCGTGGACGGTGGAAAGGGCCGACGTGGTTACGGCCGATGCCGTCCGCGCTTACAACACCTTTGAGGAGCCCGAGCGCGTGCGGGATCATCCCTTCTCCGTGCCCGACGATATGGAGCTGAGCATTCCGCCCCACAGCGTGGTGCGCATCTGCCTCACAAAATAAGCAACAAAGAAACGGAACATATTATGGAAAAATTAGCATTGCTCGGCGGCACGCCCGTCATCAAGGAGGCCGCGCCCGAGGCGCTTTTCAAGTGGCCCATTATGACCGATGAGGACTATAATGCCGCGATGGACGTTGTGGTGAACAACAAGTTCTCCAACACCGATATCACCATCAAATTCCAGGAGGAATTTGCCGCGTGGCAGGGTCGCAAATATGCCCTGGCCTTCACCAACGGCACTATGTCTCTGACCGCCGCGATGTTTGCCATCGGCCTTAGCGAGGGTGACGAGATCATCTGCCCCACCAAGACCTATTGGGGCAGCGTTTCGCAGGCGGCGTGGTTTGGCGCAAAGGCGGTATTCTGCAACATCAACGATATGCTCAGCATGGACCCCGCCGATCTGGAGCGCTGCATTACGCCGAAGACCAAGGCCATCGTGGTGGTGCACTATTTCGGCTACCCCTGCGATATGGACGCCATTATGGAGATCGCCAACAAGCACGGCCTTTACGTGATCGAGGACGTTTCCCACGCCCACGGCACCCTCTACAAGGGCAAAAAGGTGGGCTGCTTCGGTCATATTGCCGCCATGTCTATGATGAGCTGGAAGCTGTTTGCCGCCGGCGAGATGGGCATGCTGGTCACCGATGACCGCAAGCTCTACGAGCGCGCCATCGCCTTTGGTCACTATGAGCGCAACAACGAAAAATTCATTGAGGAATGCGAGGATCTGAAGGACTACTACCACATCGCTCTTGGCGGCGTGAAGGGGCGCGTCAATCAGGTCTGCTCTGCCCTTGCCAGAGTGCAGCTGAAGTATTTTGACGAGCGCTGCGCCCGTATCCGCGAGGCTATGAATTATTTTTACGATCATCTGGAGCGCCTCCCCGGCCTGAAGCCTCTGCGCGTAGACACCGCCGACGGCTCTATGATGGGCGGCTACTATTCCCCCCACATCGCCTACTACCCCGAGCAGCTGGGTGGCCTTTCGGTGACCCGCTTTGCCGAAGCGGTCACCGCAGAGTTCAACGACGCCTTCAAATGCCGTGCGGGCGGCAATTTCTGCCTCCATACCCACCGCTATTTCAAGACCTTTGATCCGATGCACCCCGGTGTGCCCAAGCAGGACGACGGCAAGGAGGAGGATGCTTTGCACATCTCCGAGCAGAGATACTGCATCTCGGCACCTTGGTTCAAGCACTATGACAAGGAATGGATCGACCGCTACGTGCAGGCCTTCCGCAAGGTCACCGAGAACTATGCGCAGCTGCTGGAGGGCGACACCAACAAGGCGCAGGGCGGCATCTGGTACGGCGCCGAGGCTGACAGAAAAGCGCCGAAAAAGAGCTGAGGGAAAAACGGTGAAGGATCATCAGTTTTGCTTTGGAATTTTAGGCTGCGGCATGATCGCCGGCATCCACGCCGAGGCCATCGGCTCGATCCCGGAGGCCGTGCTGGCAGGCGTTGCGGATGCCAACGCCGAGCGCGAGAGAGCGTTTGCGGCGCAGCGCGGCGTTCACGCCTATGAGAGCTACGACCAGATGCTTTCCGATCCGCAGCTGGACGTGATCTGCATCTGCACGCCCAGCGGCTTCCACGCGGAAAACGCGTTGGCGGCACTGCGCCACGGCAAGCACGTGGTGCTGGAAAAGCCGATGGCGCTATCGGCCAAGAGCGCGGATGAGATCGTTGCTGCCTGCGCGCAAGCGGGCAAGCTGCTGACCGTTATTTCTCAGCTGCGCTTTTCCGAGGACGTGCAAAGGGTCAGAGCGCTGCTTGCCGAGAACGCCCTCGGGCGACTGACGCTCTGCAGCCTTTATATGAAATACCACCGCAGCGTGGAGTATTACGCCTCCTCCCCCTGGAAGGGCACGAAGGCCTTTGACGGCGGCGGCGCGCTGATGAATCAGGGCATCCACGGCGTGGATCTGCTGGAGTATATCGTCGGCCCCATAAAGGCGGTCACGGGAAAGGCGCGCACGCTATCGCACAGGATCGAGGTCGAGGACACGGCTGTAGCGATGCTGGAATTTGAAAACGGTGCCCTCGGTGTGATCGAGGCCTCCACCTGCGCCTATCCCGGCTTTGAGCGCCGGATCGAGCTACACGGAGACAAGGGCTACATCATGCTCAAGAACAATCAGATCGAAAAAATGATGGTGAATGGCGAGGAATTTTCGGCCGAGGTTGCCGATGCGGGCACCTCAAGCGATCCCGGCGCGCTGCATTGCGAGATGCACCGTCGGCAGATCCAAAACCTGCTTGCCGCCATTCGCGGCGAGGAAGAGCTTGTGGTCGATGCCAACGAGGGCAGAAAGGCCATCCGCGTGATCGAGGCCGTCTATCGCGCATAACGGCGCCACAGCCGATGCAAAAAAGCCCAAAATCACAAAAAAGCCCCCGAACGGTATGAAAAACCGCAGGAGAGCGCGTTGCGCTCTCCTGCGGTTTTTTAATTCTCTATCACGTCCACCAGCTCGGTGAGCGCCTTACGCTTCTTCTCGCGCAGGGGGTCGCCCTCCCTTGCGTAGCCCAGAGTGATCACCAGCCGCACCGGGGCATCAAGGTGGCAAAGCTCACGGAGCTTTTTGTCGTCCAGCCAGCCGAGAATGCAGGTGGAAAGCCCCCTTGCGGCGGCCTCGGCGGTGATATAGGCGGCGAGGATGCCGATGTCAATGGAGCGGTAGTCATTCCCCTTCACCTTGGCACCGAGGGCGGCGGTGGCCACGTAGGGCTTTTCGGATAGCACCAGCAAAACGGGGGCATCGGTGGCAAATTTGTTCATGCCCATGCCCTGGGTGGCCTTGGCGGCTGCCTTGGCCGCCTCCCCCTTGCACACGGTGATGTGATAGGGCTGGCCGTTGCAGGCCGAGGGCGAAAGGCGCGCGGTGGCGAGGATCGCCTCCAGCTTTTCCGCCTCCACGGCGCGAGTGGGGTCATAGCTGCGGCAGGACTGCCGCGTTTTTGCGATCTCGGTGAAGTTCATAGGCTTCTCCTTTAAAGTTATTACTTTTATTATAGCGCAAAAACGCCAAAAATGCAATACGGGTACGGAATTTAGGACAAAAAACGGCAAAATTGCAAGAGTGCTTCGCTTACCTCCCCCACGCGGTGGCGGCGCGGTGGCAAAGGCGCTCGATATCGGCGCGGCAAAGAAGTGTGCCGAGCCACTCCTTGGGGATGGCGCCATAGCCGTAGAGGGCGCCTGCAAGGCCGCCCGCTACGGCGGCGACGGTATCGGTATCCTCCCCCAGGTTGACGGCGGTCAGCACGCAGTCGCGGTAGCTGTCGGTGTTCAGCAGGCACCAAAGCGCCGCCTCCAGCGTATCCACCACGTAACCGCTGCTTTTGATACCGTTACGGGGGATATTGGCAAAATTCTCCGCGAAAATGCGCCCGTAGGCGGCACGCTCCGAATAGTTCCCGAGATGACATTCCGCGCGGCGCAGCGCCCTTGCAACGCTCTCCTTTTTGGGATCCTCCAGCAGCCAAAACAGCACAAAGGCATAGATCAGGCAGCCTACGCGAGCGCGCTCGTGGGCGTGAGTGAGCGCCGAGGCGTTCTCGATCATCTCCCACCAAGCCCCAAAAGACATTCTCGTGGTATGAGCGTACAGCACGAAGGGATGGATGCGCATCAGCGATCCGTTGCCGTTGCTCCGCTCCTTCTCAAGGCCGCAGGCGGTGGCGGGGCGACAGCCGTCCTCGTAGCGGCAGATCGCCGCCATACAGGTCCTGCCAACGTCAAAAACGCGACCCGTTGGGGTATATTTTGCATTTTCCAGCCAATCGACCAGCCCCTGCATCACCGTCTCAAAGCTCCATTTTTCATCGCAAAGCGCCTCCAGGGCGGCCAGAGACATCGAGGTGTCGTCCGACCACGCGCCGGCAGGCACGGGATGCGCGCCATAGCCGCGCATATGGGTCACGGGGTCCGTTTCCAGCGCCTCGCGGGAGCAAAACTCCACCGGCACGCCGAGGGCATCCCCCACGGCGTGCCCCAGCATCACCGCGCGGAGCTGATCCGGCAGATCTCTCATTTTTTCTCCCCTCTGCCGCCCTTCAGCTCAGCCGACCAATCCGCAGGCATGCATTTGTTTTTGCGATAGCAGCAGACCGTTGCGCCCAGCACGTTATAAAGATCGCGCGTGCCCTCGCGGTCGGCGGTATAATTGGCGGCACGGTCAGGGCGGATGCCGATGCTTGCGGCGGTCTCCACCGCATCAATATTCGCCGCCACGAACAAGAACTCCCAGCCGTATTTTTCCTCCTGCCGACGGATCATCTCCTTCACGCGGCTGCTGCTGTACTCGCGGCTGGCATTTTCCATACCGTCTGTGGTGATCACGAACACCGTGTGCTCGGGCACATCCTCGGGGCGGGCGTATTTATGCACGTTTCCGATATGATGGATGGCGCCGCCGATGGCATCCAGCAGCGCGGTGCTGCCCCCCACGGCATACTCCCTTTCGGTCAGCGGCTCTACCCGCTCCACCGCCACGCGGTCGTGCAGCACCACAGAGGTGTTGGAAAACAGCACCGTGGAAACAAGCGCTGTTCCCTCCTCCCCCTTCTGCTTTTCGATCATAGCGTTAAAGCCGCCTACCGTGTCCTTTTCCAGCCCCGCCATAGAGCCGCTGCGATCCAGAATGAATACCAGCTCGGTCAGATCCTTTTTCATCTTCAAGTCCTCCTAAAAAAATAATGTGGTCGCAGGCGTTTTTGCCTTGCAACCACATTATACATTTCAAAAGGCGGTAACGGGTCGCCCGACAAGCGACCTTACTCAACTGCCACGCAGCCGAGCAGCGTCTGATCGAATTCAAACAGCGTTTCGTTGATCTCGGTCAGATCATAATTGCCGTTTTCGATGAAATAACGGACGATAACGTCAAATACGCTGCTATCCGAGAGCGTGAGCCCCACGGTGGAGAGCAGCTCCTGGGTCTCCGCGAGGTCCAGCCGCAGCGCGATGGCAAAGGCGAGAGCAGTTTGCTTGGAGGGGCGGTAGTTGCCGTTACATTTGATCTTGGAGAAGGTCTTTTTATCCACGTTCGCCCGCTTGTAGCACGCCACGTCGGTCATTCCCTTTTCATCGATAAAGCGGAACAGTGTCAGCGCAAAGCTGCGCGACTTCACCCCCTGCAGCCGCGCCTGCAGCTCCTCCCTCGTTGGCTTTGGCCGAGGGGCTTCTGACGGGGCAGAATCCTCTGCCGTCGGCCTCGGGGCACGCCGCATTGCCATCCTCGGGCGCGCGGCACCGAGAAAAGCGCGGCTTGCGTGCAGCGCCGCAGGATCATCCGAATGGGTCAGCACATAGTGGTCGTCGATGTAGGCGGTCACGTCACGAAAGAGCTTTTCGCTGAATTGATAGGCGGTGCGGTCAAAAACGGCCAGGGTGACCTGCAGCTCATGCTCAAAGAGGAAATCGCTGATCGCGGCAATGGCGATCTTCAGCACCTGATCCTTGGGGAAGCCGTGCAGCCCCGAGGAAATGAGCGGCAGGGCGATGCTCCGGCAGCCAAGCTCCACCGCCAGCGAAAGCACGCGGCGATAGCATTGCTCCAGCAGCGCGCGCTCACCGTGCGTGCCGTCCTCATAGATCGGCCCTACGGTATAGATCACGTATTTACAGGGCAGCGCAAAGGCCGGGGTGTGGACGGCCTCGCCCACGGCGAGGGGGCGGAGCTTCCGGCAGGCCTCGTAGAGCGCCGGCCCAGCCGCCGCGTGGATGGCGGCATCGGCACCGCCGGTGGGGAAAAGCCCCTCATTGGTGGGGTTGACGATGGCATCGCATTCGATCTTGGTGATATCCTGTCTGATGATCTGCAGCGGCATGGCGCGCCCTCCTTTCGTTTGATAGCTTTATTATAGCGCAAAAACGCCAAAAATGCAAGACGGGTACGGAATTTAGGCCCCAAAACGGCAAAATGGGGGCAAGAACGGTGCGCAAACAGAAGCGGACAGAAGCACATTTTTCTCAACGAAAAATGTCAAAAAGTGTTGACACGCCGAATTTTGTGTGATATACTTGTGATAATCTTGAAGAAAGGAGGACATATCCATGAAAGACAACAACAACCTCATCCGTTTTCTGTTGACCTTCTTCCTGGGCTGGATCGGTAGCTTGATCATCAATCACACCTCCTTCAAGCCTGAAGGCTACACCTCCAGAACGCTGGCTTACCTGGTTCTCGGCATCGTTACCTTCGGTATCTACCCCCTGGTTGCTTCTATCTGCAATCTGGTTTTCGACCCCGAGAAACCCAACAACATCGGTTACATCAAGAACTGATTCTTGTCCGCCGAACACAAAAGCACGGGCACCGTGGTGTCCGTGCTTTTGTGTTTCTGCTTGACAGCCGCGAGAGGAACGTGCTATACTGATAAAAACGAAATTTACGGAGAAACTCTATGAACAAGCTGAAAAAAAGCCGCGCCGCCAGCTTTATCACGGTGGCGCTGATCTACCTGGCGGCAACCGCCCTTGGCATCGGTCTTTATTTCGTATGCAAGCCACATATGGCGTGGCCGCTTTCCCTGCTGCTGGCCGACGTGGGGGCGACCGTCTTTACCTTCCTTTTCAGCGTGATCCTCGGCAACGCCTCGGTCTACGACCCCTACTGGAGCGTGCAGCCGCTGGTGATCCTCGCCGCCTTTGCCATCGGGCGCGAGATGACGCTGCCCCGCGTGCTTTTGCTGATCGCGGTCGGCCTTTGGGGACTGCGGCTGACCGCCAACTGGGCCTATACCTTCGGCGATCTGACGCATCAGGATTGGCGCTATACGATGCTGCATGAAAAGTGCGGCAAATGCTATCCTCTGATCAATTTTGTGGGCATCCATATGGTACCCACGCTGATCGTTTACGGCTGCACGGTGCCTGCGGTCTACGCTATGCTGCACGATGCCGAATGGAACGTCGGCACGCTCTGCGGCTTTGCCCTGTGCCTGCTGGCGGTCACGCTGCAATGCGTGGCGGATATCCAGATGCACCGCTACCGCAAAAACAGAGCGACACCCTTTATCCGCGTGGGCCTTTGGAAGCACAGCCGCCACCCCAACTATCTCGGTGAGATCCTGATGTGGTGGGGCGTGGGGATCTCGGTGGTCTCGATCCTGCCCGAGGTCTGGTATCTGCTCTCGGGAGCGCTGGCCAACACCCTGCTGTTCCTGTTCGTCAGCATTCCGATGGCGGATCGCCGCCAGGCGCGCAAGGAGGGCTTTGCCGACTACAAGCGCGAGACTTGGATGCTGCTGCCCCTGCCGCATCCGGTGCGGAAATGATATCATGATCCCCCGTCAAACGGGTGGTTTGGCAGATGCGGACAGTACCCTCTGCTCCTCGCGGTGCGTCGAACGCACTTTAAGACCATTGTCATTCGCGACGAGCATGAGTAGCCCCCTTTCACAAAACACATTCTGCCTCTATTCGTTGCTCACTGTTTTCTCATCGGTCAACCTTTACCGATCCACGCGTTTATCACGTGGTTTTCGTTTTACAAAAAGGGGCATCCGCGCTTTCGCGGATGCCCCTTTTTGCTTCCTTGCGTCCTCAAAGGGGAATATCCCTTATTCTATCACAAAACGCGCCTTGTTGTGAAAAGAGGTTTTTGCAAGATTTTTGATTTATTGTGCGTAATAGGCGGCAAGCTGCGCGATCTCGGCCTCGGTCAGCACATCATTGAAGAGCAGAAAATCGTCAACGGTACCGCGGAAGCAGTCATTAGCGCCTGCGGCATTGCCCTCAATGTCGTCCAATCCGTCCATACCGATGTTGAACACATGATCACCGTCCAGATCGTGATCGGCCACGGGAGAGCTGCCGTCGGTCTTGAAGGCATCGTTCAGGGTGGCGGTCTTGACCAGCTCGAAGTTGGCGTAAATGCTCACCGTATTGCTTGCGCGATCCACCATCAAAAGTGTATGGATCCACTCGCCCACCGCAAAGTCGGTACCCGTCTGCACCTTGGTACGGTAGGTCTTGTTGCCGTTGTCCTCATCGGTCAGACCCGCGTTGAAATAAAGCATACTGTTGCTCTGCCAGATGAAGTTAAAGCCGTCTGCCTGACCGTTGCGCCAGGTCTGATTTCCGAAAAATACGGGATCGGAGGGATTGCCCTCATCGGCTCTCACCCACATGGCAACGGCAAAGCTATCATTGCCGAATTTCAGATTTTCGTAGGAAATGTAATTGCCCACCGAGGTCTTGAAGCCGACGCCGTTGTAGCCTTCCGCAAAAGAGGCAGTGCCCTTGACGGTGGCGGCGTGGGTGCCCACCATATCGGTGGCGGTGTAATTATCAAACATCAATCCCGCGCGAAGCTTGTCAAGGTTGAGATAGTCCTTGATGGCACCCGAGATCTGCAGAGCGGTGCTTGCCGCATCGCCGCTGTAATAGGCAGCAAGAGAAGCGATCTCGGCCTCGGTCATAGCGCTATCGAACACAAGAAGATCATCAAGCAGACCGTTGAATGCATAGGCGCCTGCACCGTCGCAGCCAAGATGAAAGGAATAGGTGGCATCTAACGAGGTGATGCCTGCAGGCAGAGCTACGGTCTTAACGGGCACAAAATTGATATAAGTGGTTACGGTGCCCGCCGTGCGGTCTACCACAAGCAGGGTATGGATCCAATCAAAGCCGTGGTTGGCCTCAAGCCCTGCCTTGCTGTCAAGGCGGGCCTCGCCGCCTGCATTGAACCACAGTGTGCCGGCATTGTTCCAGCCCATGTTAAAGCCTGCGGCATAACCGCTGGACCAGGTCTTGTTGCTGTAGATCGACACGTCGCTGCCGTTGGTCTTGTCGGGCTTTACCCAAAGCGCAATGCTGAAGCTGTCGGAGCCGAAGGTCAGGTCGGAATAGGACACGTAATTGCCCGCAGAAACGCGCACGGCGCTGCCGTAGTAGCCGCTCTCGTAGGTGGGGGTACCCACAGCCGTAGCCGTTTTGCCCGCAAGCTCGGTGAGTTCTCCGTCAAAGAACAGTCCCGCCTTCAGGGAGGAGATGTCCACGTATTCCGCCAAATTTCCGGGAGTCTGATCCAAAGGACGCAGCGAGGAGGTCAAAGTGGGACGCGCATCGGGGGTCTTGTTATCACCGAACAGACCCTGCGGAACATAGGAATCCCATTTGGCGTTGCCGCCAACGCCAAGTGCCCAGCACACGATGGCGGGGATATCACGCTGATACATCTCGATCTCGCCTGCGAGCAGACTCTTGCCGGTAAGGCCACAGAACACGTTGTACTCACCGGGGGTGGCACCGCCGTGCGTCTTGCCGTTGCCGCCATGGTCGGCGGTGACGATAAACAGCGTATCGTCAGCGATACCTGCTTCCTCAACGGCACCGTAGATATCGCCGATCATGGTGTCGATGTTGGCAAGCGCCGCCAGATGCTCGCTGCCGCCAAAGCCATAGCTCTCGCCCGCACCGTCTGCGCTATCCAGCTGCACAAAGGTCAGCCTCGGCTGATTGGACTTGATGTATGCCACGGTGGCATCGGTGGTCAGCTGATCACGCTCGGCCTTGGTACCACTCTCAAAGAATTCACGGTGTACACCGATGCTCTCGGTCAGACCCCGAATACCGATCCAGGTGCCGAACACGGCAAGCTCGGCGGCGGGATCCGCGATCTGCGTCAGATTGAAAATGGTGGGATACGTTGTGGAAATATAAGACTCGTTTGCCTTTGCCTTGGTGTTATCCATGCCATGCTCGGAAGGAGTCACACCGGTCAGCAGAGATGCCCAGCACTGGGCGCTGATGGTGGGGGCCGAGGCGAGGCAGGTGTCGGTGGTAGCACCCTTTTTAAAGATGGCGTCCACGTTTGGCATATCGGCATCGTCAAACCAGGCGCCGCCGCCGTCCACACCCACGATCACCACGTGCTTGTAGGTGTATCGGGGAGCATTGGCATTACCCGTAGCGGAAACGCCGCTATCCACGCCATCCAGATACCAGTTGCCGTTGGCACCGATGGAAATGACGGTGCCGTCCTTGCCGGCAGCGCCCTGCTCACCTTGTTCGCCTTGAGGACCCTGCGGGCCTGCGGGGCCGGTGGCACCGGTCTCACCCTTGTCACCCTTGTCACCCTGCGGGCCTGCGGGGCCGGTGGCACCGGTCTCACCCTGCTCGCCCCTGGCGGGCACGCCGCTGTCCGCGCCGTCAAGGAACCAGTTGCCGTTCTCGCCAACAGTGATCACGGTACCCTCACCCTTGGCGCCCTGAGCGGAAATTCCGCTATCCACGCCGTCCAGAAGCCAGTTGCCGTTTTCACCGATCTCGATCTTTGTGCCGGCAATACCGGCCTCACCCTTGGCCGAAACGCCGCTGTCCACGCCGTCAAGAAACCAGTTGCCGTTCTCGCCAACAGTGATCACGGTACCGTCCTCTCCATTGGCCCCTGCGAGGCCTGCCGGTCCTTGCGGCCCCTGCGCTCCGGTGGCACCGGTTTCGCCCTGCGGGCCTGCGGGGCCCTGCTCGCCGACGCAAGACACCAGCACGGGCAGCATCAGGCACAAAACCAGCATAAAGCAAAGAAATCTGTGTACTCTTTTCATAATATTTCTCCTTTTCGTGAGATCTGTTGGGCACAATAGACAATGCCCACCTCTTTCAATTTATCACAAGGGACTTGACAATGCAAGGGATTTGTTCTATAATTTGTAGCAAGAATTTAGTTTTTTGGAGGGCAACTATGAAGCGGAATATTTACCATCAATCTCAAAATACGGGAAATCTGCTGATCACTTCCTACCCCTATGATTACAACCATTGGGAATTTGGCACTCCGCATTTTCACATGAATTATGAGATCCTGGTGGCGGCAAGAGGCAGCTTTGATTGCTTCATTGGCGAGCGGACCTTTGTTTTGCAGGAAGGTGATGCCATTCTGATCCAGCCGTTACAGATCCACGGCCTGCACGTCCACGAAGGATCGCTGGTCTGGTGCTCCACCTTTGCAGAGCAATTTTTCATGGGAGTAGCCGCCGTGCTTTCCGAAAAAAAGGCAACAAACCCCGTTTTTCACCCCGATCCCATCGTGACCGCATTCTATCTGGACCGCATGGATCGCTACATCGGCAGGCGTCGCTCCTTGCGAGCCGAGCAGATCACAGCACTGCAAGAAAATGTATTCAAAAGCTGCGTTTATGCTATGGGCAGTGCCTTTTTGGAGCAAGCGGAGCTGACCGGTGCCTCGGGCAAGGCAGATGCGTTGGCGCTGGAGATGGCGCGCTATATCCACCAAAACTTCAAAAACGACATCACGCTGGGCACGGCCGCGGAGCAGCTGGGCTACAATTACCAATACCTCTCCAAGGTCTTTAATCTGACCTTTGGCGCCAGCTTCAAACAGATACTCAATCGCATTCGCCTGGAACACGCCTTCTCGCTTTTGAGCGAAAGCGATCTCCCCATCGGTGTGGTAGCTTCGGAAAGCGGATTTCAGAGTATGCGCTCCTTCGACTATGTCTGCAAGGAGGTCTACGGCCGCTCCCCCAAGGAGATCCGCAACAGCAAAAAAGCATAAAAAAGGCCGGAACGGTGTACCGTTTCGGCCTTTTTGTTGCGATTTTTGGGATACGTGTTGCGTTTTTGCTTACTTTTCGATCAGGATGGTGGAGAGGCTGCGCGGCAGCAGCTCGGCATAATACCATTGACCGTCCACCCGGAACTGCACCTGCTGCTTATCCTCATATTCGTTCACCAGAATATAGGCGGCGGTGCCATCGGGGTTCTTGATCAGCGTGACCCACGGGGTGGGGATCTTTTTGGGATATTTGGACATCGGATCCCCCATGCCGCCCACCTTGACCGGGTAGATCTCGGCATTTTTATCCACAAAGGGCGCAATGTGGCGGAAGGTCTTATACTGGCCGCTGTAGGAGAGCGCGCCGGTGGTGTAATCTCTTGTGATCAGACCGCCGCAGAAGAAGGGACCCACGTTGGGGCCGCCGGTCTCGTCCAGCATCAGGTTCCAGCCGCAGAAGGAGCCGAAGCCGCCCTGCAGCACCTTGCTCATCATAATGCCCCACTTGCAAAAATCGGTGCCGTAATGATCGTAAATACGGGGGCCCGCCTCGGTAAAGTGGCAGCGCAGGTCGGGGTAAGCCGCGCGCAGCGGCTCGGTCATCTCCAGCGCACCGCTGTAATAGTGGAAGGCAACGCCGTCCACCGCCTCACGCAGCCCCTCGATGCTATCCAGCGACCAATGCACACGGGCCTCGGCCTCGGCAAAGTCGTGGTCGTACATCCAGATCTTCACATCCATTCCCTGCTCGTCAAGGCGGCGGCGCATCTGCTTGATAAAGGCCGCCTCGATATCGGGATGCCAGCGGCAGGCAGGCATTTTGCCGTGCTGGTGGGTCTCGGTCTCGTTCTGGGGGGTCATAGCAGAAATATGGATACCCTCGGCCTCATACGCCTGCAGGAAGCGGAGATAATACTCCACATAGCAATCCACAAATTCGGCGCGCATATAGCCACCGCCGATGCTGCCGCCGGTCTTCATCCAGCCGGGAGGGCTCCAGGGCGAGGAGAACAGATACAGATCGGGGCGGATGGCCAGGATCTCCTTGATCATCGGGATCACATAGGCGCGGTCGCGGTCGATGGAGAAATGCTGCAGCGCCACGTCTCCCTCCACGTCGTCATAGGAATACAGCTCGGCGGAATAGTCGCAGGAGCCGACGCAAAGGCGCGCGGTGGAAAGGTTCAACCCATCCTTGCCGTAGACCTTTTGCAGCAGCGCGGTGCGCTCCTCCTTTTCCATCAACGAAAGATTGTAGCAGGAGCTGCCGGTGATGGCAACGCCAAAGCCGAGAAAATCGGTGGCCACGGGGGCATCGGCAGGGGTCAGATCGTGTGCGCCGCGAAGGGGCATCGAGGGAAAGATCGGCTTTTTGATAAACTCGCCGCCGGCAAAATGCTCGGCCTTGCTTTCATAGGTGGTCAGCTGAGTGATCTTCATAGCAGTCTCCTTTTTGAGGGATATGGTATAGCTTGATTGTACCACATCCCTTGCCGCCGCGCAACAGATTATGAAAAATTTTTTCGCGTGCAAGCTGATTTTTTTGAAATCTCGCCCCATTGGTGGAACAAAATTCCGCAGCAGGCCTCAAGATGAAAATCGGGAGAAGGGGCACGGCCCCTACAGAGTAGCCGCATTGTGCAGCACAGAGGCGTTGCGATTTTCATTGTAGGGGCTGACCAAGCGCAACACACGGGAACGTGTGTTGCCGAAAGAATTGCAAGCAATTCTTTCGCGTCGTCCGCAATCCACGACCAACGTCACGTCTGCGTGTCATCCATGTCCGTCTACGTGTCGTCTATGTCCGTCTACGTGTCGTCCATGTCCGTCTACGTGTCGTCTATGTCCGGCTACGTGTCATCTATGTCCGGCTACGTGTCATCCTGAGCGGAGGGCGTAGCCCGCAGTCGAACTTTTGGTAGGCGAGGCTTGCCGAGCGGACAAAAGCGCAAGCGCTTTGCGCGCAGCGGGATCTCGTACGGAGTTTTGATGGCTTTTTGAAGCAAGGGTTACTTTCTTTGTGCTACATAATGGATGTAACACCTGTCGGGAAAGCTATTGGTCATCCGTAGTAGATCCCTGCGGTCACAGCTTCGCTGTTCCCTTGGTTTTGCTCGCTCGGGCAAAGCCCT
>SVQY01000049.1 GCA_015065135.1 Oscillospiraceae bacterium | reverse complement strand
GCAGACGAGTCGTCAGCGCATCGGCGTGTTTGTCAAAGCCTCGGAGATAACCAAGGGTCATCAAACGGTCACCCGAACGGTAGCATTTATATTTGTCGGGATGATAGGGATCCTTTGTTGTGGGAACTGTCAATCCAAGATAGGTCTGCTTGACACGCTTCATTCTTTGCGTCATTGCTTCAGCTTGATATGGCATCATTTCATTTCCCTCCTTGACATACCATCATTTTTCCGATATAATTATAGTTGATATTTCTCCAAGATAATAGTATATTTTGTCAAGAATATCAAAATCGTGAACTGAAAGGTGTAATATGATACATTTTCCGATTCTCAAATCCACAAACGCGAATTCTATTCTCGAATTTTCTCATTTTGATATGGATGCCCTTGCGGGAACCTGGAAAAAGGAAAACGTCATCATGCGAGACTGCCTCAAGATCAACGTTTTTATAGAAGGATCATTTTCGGTATTTTCCGATGAGATCCTCCATTATCCTGTATACGGAGACATTTGCCTCCTGCCCCCCATGAAAATGCATTACGGGCAGATCACAAAACAGATGCATATCAACTATTATCAGCTAGATATTGGACGTGATGCCCTTTCTGCAATCCCCGACGGCAATCTTTTGATCGATCGCCTGATAGATCTGACCGCACACAAAGATTCTTTTTTGCGCCCTTCCCCCGAAAAAGGAAAGGATGCATTGAGGTTGTGCGAGGAAATCGAAACAGCACTCCGAAAAGAAGAAGCCTTTTTGGCTTACGCCAAGGTGATCGAATTTCTTTCCATGCTTTATCCGTTGTACAAAAGTCCGACAAGCGTTGCTCGTGCCGATTTCTCCCTGCGCACCTTACAAATCATCCGCTATATCGAAAAGCACTACGCAGAAGACGTTACGATCACGGAAATAGCAACGAAATTGGGCGTCAGCGCCTCCTTTCTTTCTCGTATCTGCAAAAAAGAGATCGGCATCCCGATCCATGAATATTTAAATCAATACCGAATATCAAAATCCCTCTCGCTATTGAAAACACACTCGATAACCGAGGTGGGATACATCTGCGGCTTTTGCGACAATTCGCATTTTATCTCGATATTCAAGAAATATATAGGGACGACTCCAATGCAGTACAAAAAGCAGCATCGCTAGGGGCGGTTATGAATCAAATGTATTGAAATTAAAAACGATGCATTTTATTTATCTATCATTGTATAGTTGGCATCTTTTTTGTCAACACGTTCCAAAAGCAAAAGGGACACCAAACGGTGTCCCTTTTGCTTTTGGAGGCGCCGCCCGGGTATTGCATTCCGCCCCCAAGCGTGCTATAATGAAGCCGAAAAAGCAATAACGACATTACCGCAGCACGAGCTCAAAGGAGGCTTTATGATCAAACATTTCAAATTAACGAGCGGGTTATTGTGCAGAGAAGCCGATCTTGTATGCCGCGAGATCATTCCGTATCAAGAAAAGATTTTGGAGGATGCCGTTCCGGGCGCTGCACGGTCACACGCAATCGATAATTTCAGAAATGCCGCATATTTGAACCGCCATAAAGAAAAAGCGAAAGGCGGAGAATTCTACGGTCAAGTATTTCAGGATAGCGACGTTGCGAAATGGATCGAATCGGCAGCATACTCATTGCTGATAAAGCCGGATAAGGCGCTGGAAAAGCGCATTGATGCACTGTGCGATATCATTGCCGAGGCGCAGGAGGAGGACGGATATCTGGATACGTATTTTACGCTTGTACGTCCTACAGAAAAGTTCAAAAATCTGCTTGAGGGTCACGAGCTATACTGCGCAGGACATATGATCGAGGCTGCGGTCGCCTTGTATGAAGCAACCGGGAGCCGGAAGCTGCTGAACGTGGCGGAGAAAAATGCGGATCTGATACACCGTCATTTTATTACAGACGGAGCAGAGGGATACCCCGGCCACCCGGAGATAGAGCTTGCGCTGATGCGTTTGTACCGTATAACGGGCAACGAAAAACACAAGGAAGCAGCAGAGCACTTTATCAATACCCGAGGGATCGATCCTGATTTTTATGTAAAAGAAGCCAAAAACAGAGATTGGAAGATATGGGGGAATAACCCGAACAACAGAGAATATCAGCAAAGCCACTTGCCTGTCAGAGAGCAAGAGGTCGCAAAAGGACACGCCGTGCGAGCCTTATATCTGTACACCGCTATGGCGGATATTGCAATCGCAACCAAAGAGAGCCGGCTTTCGCAAGCTTGCTTCAAGCTGTTTGACAACATCGTGAACAGGCAAATGTACATCACGGGAGGAATAGGGACCACCAAAACGGGTGAAGCGTTTTCTACTGATTATGACCTGCCGAATGATACTGCATATTGTGAAACGTGTGCGTCGGTAGCCCTTGTTTTCTTTGCGTCAAGGCTTTTGAAGCTGAAGCGTAGCGGACTTTTTGCCGACGTTATGGAACGCGCTGTATTCAATACGATCCTTGCCGGAATAGAGCTTGACGGAAAGAAATTCTTCTACGTCAATCCGTCCGAGATCATCCCCGGTGTTTCGGGAGTGATCGTAACGCATATACACGATCTTCCCGAACGGTTCAAATGGCATTCTTGCGCTTGCTGTCCGCCCAACGCCGCAAGACTTTTCACCTCCATTGCGAAGTACGCATGGGATATCGAGGACGGCGTTCTTTACTCCAACATCTTCGCCGGAGGCGAATTGACCTTATCTGACGTCAGTATTGATGTGGAAACCGCATATCCCTTCGGCAACACCGTAAAATACACCGTAAAAAGCGGAGGCACAAGGCTCGGAATACATATTCCCCGGTTTGCCTTGAGCAGTTACCGCGTTTCTGCCGCGGGAGAATTCAAGGATGGATATTATTATGTCGACGTCAAGGCGGGGGACGTTATAACGCTTTCGTTTGATATGATCCCCTGCGTGAATCGTTGTAACCGCAAGGTTGCGTCAAACAGCGGAAAAGCTGCGATAACGGTCGGTCCCATCGTCTACTGTGCTGAAGGTGCGGACAACGACGGCGAGGTCTTTTCATTCACCCTGAACGGATCGGCAGAATTGAAGCTTGATCTTGTGACACCTGCAAAGATCGGTGGATTTTCTGACGCAGCAAATGACCTTGGACAGATCTACACTGTTACCGCAACGGGCACCGAGCTCGTTTGCGATGATCCGGACGCGCTTTACTTCACTGACGGATACCGTGAGAAAAAGAAACAAATCAAGCTGATCCCCTATTTTATGTGGGGAAACAGAGGACTTGGTCAAATGCGCGTTTGGCTGCCCGTGAAATGATCGGGCATTTGCTTTTACAACACATCAATGGAAGCAAAAAGCGGTAGAAGGGCTTCAGCATCAACGTGCATTCTCAAAATGGAACGGCATCTTTTTTAGCGCGCCTTACCGCAAAAAAGCACCCCGTTCGGGGTGCTTTTTGCTTTGGAGGCGCCTCCCTACCTTTTGATCGCATAAATCCCCTCTTTATTTATGCAAGCATTTTACAAACAAGCTCTTTACATTTCAATAAAAATGTGCTACGCTAAAGAAAAATCGTATTTTTAACCGAACAAGGAGGAAGACCCCATGGATTTTATACCGTATATGGAGATATGTCCCAATTACGAGGACGGGCTTTTTGATCATTATAACGGAACGCAAAAAATTGCGACGAACTCATTTTCGAAGGACGGTAATACGCTCTACTTAATGGGCGGGACGGTCCTCTGCAAATACGATATCAGCGACAGCAGCGCTCCCAGGCTTTTGAAAAGAACGAATATTGCCGCCGATCACACGGGAGATCCCGCAATGGATTACATCCGCAAGGAATGCGCGCACTCGACCGCTATCGTTGACATCGGCGACTATCTTGTTATATCGCTCAGAGGCGGTGGCGGCGGCGTTTCGAATATGGCTGACGGCGTTATCGTTGGAAACGTCTCTATCGTCAACAAGGAAACGCTGGAAAAGGTCAAGGAGCTCAATTTTGAAAACAGGGTCACATATATCACCAAATATAAGGATTTTTTGATCGTATCCCTGCATTTTCACGGCTTTTATATTTATAAGATCAGCAATGACGGCGACATCATCTCCTGTATCTACAAATATATCGTGGAAGAAAAGCCGCGGACGGCCCGTGCGATAGAGTTTCAAAACAGTGTGGTCTTTGAAGCGGATGCAAACAAGATCAATATTGCCTTTGCCTCTTACGGCTACGGCATCACCGTTTTCACGTATGACCTTGCGCAGAATCTGCTCTCTCCCTGCTGTGATCTCAACCCCAAGACCTTTCCCGATATGTATCACGCCGAATCGGGCATGAAAAACACCGTTTTCGGCATTACCTCAAAGGGGAGCTTTGTATACGGCGGCATCACCCCCGGACACTACCGCTTCTACGAAACGTATAAGGACGCAGATCCGAAAAGGGTCGAAAAGCTGAAAAAGGTGGATTGGAGTCGGTTTGACCGTCGCGGGGTCATTTACGGTCCCCATAACAGACTTGCCGAGGAGCATTATCATATGGAGCTGCCCGACATTGACAAGCCCGCATGCTATGGCGCGCATGCGGGAGATCCTTCCCCGTCCTTTTTGTGCACGGCAGGCGATTACCTGCTTTTTAACCTTGATAAACAGGGGCTCGGTATTGCGAAAATCGAAAGCGACGGCAAGCTGACGTATATCGGGCGCGCTCTGGAGGATCCCGACGGACGAATGCTGACCTATCGCATACATTTTGACGGTGAGTTTCTTTACACAGCTTATAAGATGCCCATCCCCCAAGCGGACAAGCCGCCCGTATTCCGCATATACAAGGTAAGCACAACGTAAGCGCGACTTTTCAACGCAAAAAGCACCCCGCTCGGGGTGCTTTTTGCGTTTCTTCAGTATCTTTACTTCATCCGAAAGGCCTTGGGCGTGACACCAAAGCGGCGACGGAAGGCGTGGCAGAGCGCCGCCGCATCCGAAAAGCCGCAGGCCGCCGCCACTGCCGTCAGCGGCTCGTTCTGCTTCAGCAGCCGACAGGCGGCATTCAATCTCAGCTCGGTCAGATATTCTGTTGCCGAGCAGCACATATTCTCCCGAAACAGTCTGGTAAAATGCCGTCGGGAATAGCCCGTGATGCCGGCCAGGTCCTCCAGATGCACCGACTCCGCATAGTGGGTCTCCATATAGCCCAGCGCTTTTGCGATCACCTGCCTGTAGGAGCGCAGCGACGGCAGAGAGGGCTGACAGCTGCGGCACAGGATCGCCACAGCCGCCATAAACAGATGCCACACCAACGCCTCGCTTTCCGGCGAGGCGTTTTGCATCTCCTGCTCCATCATGCGAGCCAGGGGCTCCACCGCACCAAGGGTGGCGTCGTCCGCCACGGCACGCAGGGCGGAGCCGGACTTCATAGAAAACAGCAGGTGAAAGCCGGGCAGGCCGCGAAGGCTCTCCGCCTCGGTCATAAACGCCTCGTGATCAAATTTTATAATAGCATAACGATAGCCCTGCGCCTCCCGCTGCTCGTGCAGCATACCCGGGTAAAGCACGTAGACGTCGCCCGCCTGAATATGATATTCCTGCCCGTCGATCAGATCGATGGCCTGCCCCTCCAGCACCAGCATCAGCTCGGCATAGCGATGCCAGTGCTCTTTCTGCGCACCGACACGTCTGCCCACGTGCACCATTTTGACAAGATACCGCTCGTCCCGATCTCGCGGATAAGAAAGGATCTCTGCCATTTTTCTCACCTCTTTTGGCTCAATTATACAATAGCAAGGCCCTTTTGTCAATGACTCGGGCCGATTTATCGATTATAATAAAGATAGATCACCACACAAGGAAAAGGAGCCTCTTTTATGGATCTGCAGCAGATGACAGAAAAATTTGATAAGATCGCAGAGCTTGGAAAGGACGACATCCGCTTCCACTCGGTGCACGGCAGTCCCTTTCGTGTGTATGGGCTGCGCTATATGGACGGAAAATTCCGCCGCCTGCCCGAGGCGGTCGCCAAGCAAGGCCATGAGACTGTGCTGGAGCATCACGCCTGCACGGCAGGCGGCAGGCTGCGCTTCAAGACGGACAGCGCTTATGTCGCCATCGCCGCAAAGCTCCCGAACGTGGGCAGGATGGCCCACTTTGCCATGACCGGCTCGGCTGGCTTTGATCTGTACGTCAAAAAGGACGGCGTTGACAAATACGTCTGCTCTCTCCGCCCCTCCTTTTATATCACCGACAGCATCGTGCGGATGTTTGCGTTTGACAGCCGCGAGATGCGGGAGATCACCATCCATTTTCCGCTCTACAGCGAGGTCAGCGAGCTTTATATCGGCCTGCAGGAGAGTGCGAGCCTTGAGGCAGCCTCCCTCTATGCCTACGAAAAGCCGGTCGTCTATTACGGCCACTCCATCACCCAGGGCGGCTGCGCCTCCAGACCCGGCAACGCTTATCCCTCTATTCTCTCCAGAAGGCTGAACGTGGATCACGTGAATCTGGGCTTTTCGGGGGGAGGACGCGGTGAGCAGCCGATCGCGGACTACATCGCGGGGCTCGATATGCAGGTGCTGGTCATGGACTACGACCACAACGCACCGAATGCGCAGCACCTGCAGGACACCCACGAGCGGATGTTCCTGACCGTCCGTGAAAAGCACCCCACCCTGCCCGTCATTATGATGACCTCCACCACCATGCCCCGCTTTTCGGATAACCGCGCCAAGCGCAGGGAGATCATCTACAACACCTATCTGCACGCGAAGGAACGCGGTGACGAGAACGTCTTTTTCTGGGACGGCGGTCAATTTGACACCTACCACGACTACGCCACCGTAGATGGCTCGCACCCCAACGATTACGGCTTTGTGGTCATTGCCGATCTGCTGGAGCCCGTGCTCAAAAAAGCCCTATCCTGACACATTTTCAAGGAGACGTATCATGAAAATTCAATTTCTGAATGCCGCGGCTCTGACGGACGGCATCGCCGCCGTCGCCCCCGATCTTGGCTTTGAGGTCACAGAGGAGAACGCCGATCTCACCGTGACCGTCACCGAGGTGGCGGAGCGCACCGTGACCGTTACCCTGGACGGCAACCAAGCCGCCATTACCTATGGCGACGGCAAGGCCAGATTTTTCCGCGGCCTTGCCACGCTCCTGGGCTGGATCGGCGACGGCATCAAGAAAAAAACAGAGACCGAGACCCCGCTGTTTGCCAAAAACGGTGGTATGTTCAGCGTTTCCCGCGGCGGTGTGCTGCGCGTGGAGACGGTCAAGGCCACCATGCGCTGCATGGCGCTGATGGGCCTGAACACCTATATGCTCTACTCCGAGGACACCTTTGAGGTGGACGGCTTCCCCTATTTCGGACACGCTCGCGGCCGCTACTCCAAGGCCGAGCTGAAGGAGATGGACGCCTACGCCCTCTCGCTCGGCATCGAGCTGATCCCCTGCATTCAGGTACTGGGGCATCTTTCCAACTATCTGAGTCAAAAGCAGGCCTACAGCCACAAGGATACCGAAAGCGTGCTGCTGGTGGGCGCGGAGGAGACCTACGCCCTGATCGACGGGATGCTCTCCACCGTGTGCGAGTGCTTCACCACCAAGCGCGTGCATATCGGCATGGACGAGACCTATGACCTCGGCACCGGCAAATATCTGGATAAAAACGGCTACCGCCCACGCCACGACATCTTCTTTGAGCATCTGGAGAGGGTAAAGGAGCTGGTAAAGGCCCGCGGCCTTGACCCGATGATGTGGAGCGATATGTTCTTCCGCATGGCGGCAAAAGGTCTGAAGGGCTATAAGGACTATGACACACGGGTGCAGTTTACCGAGGAGTTCCGTGACAGCATTCCGCAGGGCGTGCGCCCCATCTTCTGGGACTACTACAACGCGGACAAGGAATTTTACCGCACCAACATCGAAAAGCACCGCTACCTCTTTGAGCGCGAGACCATCTACGCGGGCGGCATCTGGCTCTGGAGCGGCCAGGGCCCTCTCTACTCCCGCTCCTTCGATTTCACCTATCCCGCGCTGGATGCCTGCAAGGAAACGGGTGTGCAGGAGGTCTTTGCCACCATCTGGGGCGGCGACGACAGTCACCTGATCCTTTCGATGCCCGGTCTTGCCTGGTTTGCCGACTACGACTACAGGGACGGCTATGACGAGGCCTCGATGAAGCGCTGCCTGCGCGACGCCTGCCACGTGGACTACGACACGCTGATGCTCTGCGAGCTGCCCGAGCATCCCGACGGACAGAAATCCTCCCTCACCCGCGGCCTGCTCTACAACGACCCGTTGCTGGGTCTTGCCGACAAGCATTTCGAGCATCTGCCCATGAAGGATTTTTACGCCGCGACAACGGCTAAGCTGGAGGCAAGCAGACCGCAAAATCCCCTGTTCGCCCCCGCCTACGAGCTGATCGTAAAGCTCTCCTCCCTGCTGGAGTATAAAGCCGACTTCGGCGTGCGCCTCAAACGCGCCTACGATGCAAACGACCGCGACGCGCTGCAGGCGTTCATTGCGGAATGCGATCTCATTCTCTCGCGCCTGCACGCCCTGCGCGACTGCCATTACGACGTTTGGATGCAGTACAACAAGCCCCACGGCTGGGAGCTGCACGACATCCGCTACGGCGGTCTCATCCAGCGCTTTGACACGGTAAAGCGCCGCCTTGCCGACTATCTGACAGGCCGCACGCCCCGACTGGAGGAGCTGGAGGAGGAGCGACTGCGCCTTTACGGCGAGGACGGCGACGGCGATCCCATTCCTGCCCATTACTTCCTGTGGAAGCGCTACCGCTTCTACGCCACCGCCAACACCATCTGACCGCACGCAAAGTGCTTAAAATGCTACATACGGAGGCAATTTCATGAAACACGACCTGATGTGGACCTATTACATTCGTATCAGCCAGCACATTGTTGACGACCCTACGACCAAGCCCTGGGGACTGTATCTGGAGCCGGGCTGGACCGAGGAGATTGACACCGAGGAGGCAGCCTGGGATGAGATCATCCGCTTTTTGCCCTCTCAGGGCATCAATACGGTGCTGATCGACATCAACGACGGTGTGCGCTTTGACAGCCACCCCGAGATCGCCGCACCCAACGCGTGGAGCCGCGAGAAGCTGAAGCAAAAGCTGGCAGATATCCGCGCTCTTGGCATGACCCCCATCCCCAAGATCAATTTTTCGGCCTCTCACACCGCTTGGATGCGCTCCTTACGTCGCCTGACCTCCACCCCCGCTTACTACGAGCTTTGCCGCGACCTCATCAACGAGACCTGCGAGCTGTTCGATCACCCCGCCTATTTCCATCTCGGCATGGACGAGGAATACCCCAACAACCAAAAGCATCTGGAGTGCATGATCGTGCGCGGCGAGCAGCTGTTCTGGCACGACTGGTATTTCCTGTTTGACTGCTGCGAGAAAAACGGCGCACGCCCCTGGGTGTGGTCCGATTACGCTTGGAAATTCCCGGATCTGTTCGTCAAATATATGCCGAGATCTGTGCTGCAGTCCAACTGGTTCTATTTCAGAATGTACGAGGGCTTCAGCGATCCGCCCGGATGGGAAAAGTGCTTTAACTGCTTCCAAAAGCTGGAGGAGCTTGGCTACGATCAGCTGCCCACCTCCTCCACCTGGAACAACAGCAAAAGCACCGAGCAGGTGGTGGCACACGGCAAGGCGATCATTGACGAGAGCCGCCTTTTCGGCTTTGCCACCGCCGCCTGGCACCGCACCACCATGGATGACATCTATTTCCTCAAGCACGATGCGCATCGCCTGGCGATGGCAAAGGAAAAGTTCTATCCCAAAATGAAATAATATAAATTTGGAGGTATTTTTATTATGGCAGAAAAAGTTATTGTGATCCTTACCGACGGTATGCGTCCCGATGCGCTGACAAGCTGCGGCCATCCGTTTGTTGAAAAAATGAAGGAAATGTCCACCTACACCCTCGGCGCGCGCACCGTGATGCCCTCGATCACGCTGCCCTGCCATATGTCGCTGTTCCACAGTGTCGATCCCGCCCGTCACGGCACCACCAATAACGTTTATATGCCTCAGGTGCGCCCCATCGACGGTATTGTGGAGGTCTTGAAGCAAAACAAAAAGAAATGCGCGTTTTTTATCACCTGGGACGAGCTCCGCGACGTTTGCCGCCCCGGCAAGCTGGATGCCTGCGACTATCTCTCCTGCTACAATTATGTGGACGTCAATGAGATCATCACCCCCCGCGCCATCAAGTACATCAACGAGCAGCAGCCCGACTTTTTGTTTCTGTACCTTGCAGATACCGACAATACGGGCCACAAATACGGCTGGCTCTCTCCCGAATACATGAAGGATGCCTACGACTCCGTTGAATGCATCAAGCAGGTGTATGAAAGCATCTCCAAGGACTACACCATCATCTATCTTGCCGACCACGGCGGTCACGACCGCACCCACGGCACCGAAACAGATGAGGATATGACCATTCCGCTGTTCTTTATGGGTCCCCGCTTCGAGAAGGGCAGGATCCTGCCCGAGGGCTCGATCAAGGACGTTGCCCCCACGGTCGCCGCTCTGCTGGAATGCGAACCCGCCGAGGAGTGGGAGGGCACCTCAAGATTGTAAGCTTTGCTTGAAATGCGACAGCTGCACCCCTGCCCCGCCCTGCCTTAGCAGGGCGGACCCAAGAATTTTATCCGGAGCTCCCCTGTGAGTTCCCCAAAGCCCCCGTTGGGGGCTTTTCTTTTTGTATCTTTTTTGTTCTTTTTTGTATCTTTTTTGTATGGAGCTATTGACTTTTACACATATGCATGATACTATCAAAGAAACATTTTTTGCCAAGGAGGAGCTTATGCGCGAAGGAACGAGCGGCTTTTGGCTGACCAAAAGAAAGGATGGCTCGCTCAGCATCGGCTATGCCGATTACGGCGTATCGATGTTCGGCGGCGGCGACTTTGAAAAGACCTATGAGCTGGATGCACAAAACGCAAAGAAATTCATCGCCGCCCTGAAAAAGGAATACCGCGGCTCAACCGAGAAAATGATCGAGGCGGCTTTTGGCAGAGGCTTTAACGACCCCAAATTCTGGGAATTTTGCAAAAAGCACGAGATCAGATATTCCTCCTCCACCTGGAGCGGCTGAAGGAAAGGAGCACCTTATGCTACAGAATTACAACGACACCATCAAGCAAGCCAGAATACCGCGCAGAAAGCGACTGAAAAAGCTGGGCACCGTCAAGCTGAACACCGTAGAGACCACCCCCGTTGTCTGGCAGGATCGCCTCCTGCGCTTTGAGTGGGTGCGCAATGCGACGTGGGGCGCCCCCGGCGGCATTGACCGCGAAGTGGGCTACTATCACTTTGTGGATATGGAGACCGAGACCCCCGTTTGCCAATTTGCCGCAGACCATTCCTTCGGCTGCTGCTATGCCGAGAACGGCAAGATGTACGTGCACGGCGTGCGCGGCGGCGGTGGCGGCAACGTGCTGGATACCTTTGTTTCCTCGGACCTGCAAAGCTGGGAAAGCAGCGTCGCCCTGACCTTCCCCGATGACATCTGCCTTTATAACACCTCGGTGTGTAAGGGAGACGGCAGATACGTGATGGCGATCGAGATCGGCGGCAAAAATCCTGCCGTCGGCAAGCCCTTTACCTGCGTGTTTGCCGAGTCCACCGACCTCCTGCATTGGTCCATGCTGGATATGATGGAGTATTCCTATTCCCGTGACCGCTACACCGCCTGCCCCTGCATCCGCTACGTGGACGGCTATTACTATATGATCTATCTGGAGGGCGCTCCCTGCCACCGCTGGATCCCCTACATTGTGAGAAGCCGAGATCTGAAGACCTTTGAGCTTGGCGTGACCAACCCCGTGATGTGGCCGGACGACGCGGACAAGCAGGTGATCTGCCCCGAGCGCTTTACCGCCGAGGAGCTGGACTACATGGAACACGCCGTGGACTGCAACAACAGCGATTTCGATCTTTGCGACTATCAAGGAAAGACCGTGATCACCTACAGCTGGGGCAACCAGTACGGCAAGGAGTTTTTAGCCCTTGCGGAATACGATGGCAGCAGCGAGGCGTTCTTGAAGTCGTTTTTTGAATAACGGTATGCTTTTTTGCCGACCTAAAGCCAAATCAAAAAATGAGAGACCGTACGGAGGTCTCTCATTTTTTGATAGTGGGATCGTCACTGATACCAAGTATATAGTCCACCGATACGCCGTAAAAGCCGGATAACTTGATCAGTATGTCGGTGGGAATATCCCGTAGTCCAAGCTCATAATTGCTATACACCTGCTGCGAGCAGTTCAGCGCGCGAGCAATGGCCTTCTGTGTAAGATCCCTATCCTCTCTCAGATCTCTTATCCTTTTGTATATCATAGAAACCCCACTTTCTATCAATGTACAAAAGAATTATATCAAACCGCAAATTGCGCCACTTACATTTACCGCAAATTGCGGTATAACGGCGGCTATCGTGACGTTTTTGACAAACGGTCAACACTTTGAAGGGATGCCACGGCACGCAATGATACAAAAGCTTTCCTCATACAGCGCGCAGGATCGATGAAAAGTACACGGCTGCATTCCTCTCCTACTGCCTATAGCATTTGTTGCACAAGCGTCTTTCATTCGCCCCTCACATTTTTCTTGACATCTGTTTTGTGTGAGATTATAATGAAGATAGAAAACACGCAAGGAGGGCTTTGCTATGGCCGAAAGATATCCGTCAAGCTGGAAAAAATGTGCGACCTGTGTCTTCTGGACAGGTCCCCGCGAGGTAGACACCTTTGGTATATGGGTCTCCATCGACTCCTCTCAAACGAAGGGCAGGTGCATGTGCCGCGGCGGCTCTTTCCGTGTAGAAAAGCCGGGCAGCTATGTTTGCAGCAGCTATATCAAGTGGATGGCTTTGCAATAAAAGCAGCAAAAAAGCGCGAACGTGTCGCTTTTTTACGCACATTCCGAATTTTGAAAGAGGAACTGTTATGTTTTATTGGAACCAACGTCAATACCCCCACATTCCCTACCCCACCAACATCATGCACGGTGGGCTACCCCCCGAAAAGCAGACAGCGGCGGCCGCCGCCTGCGGTCCCTGCGCCCTTTGTATGACGGTGGATCTGCTGACCGACCGCTCTCTCTCCCTGGAGGAGTGTCTGACCCTTTCCATCGACAACGGCGCCAACCACGGCTACGGCACCGATCTGGAGATCCTCGGCCCCATCGTGGCCGAAAAATTCAGCCTTACTTATAGCAACACCGGCGATCTTGATACGGTGATCTCCCATCTGCAAAGGGGAGGGCTGGCGGTGGCACGGGTCAAAAAGGGACTGTTTACCAACAGCAGTCACTACATCCTGCTGGTCGCCTTTGACGGCACCGACCTCTGCATTCTCGACCCCAGCTATACCCCCGACAAATTTGAGCGCCCCGACCGCGCGGGCAGAGTCAACACCGCCAACGCCCCCTTCCTTTACTGCCCGAAGGAGACCGTTCACGAGGAGACCGAGCCGGCGGAGGTCAAATATCACCTGTTCACCAGAAAAAAGCAAGGAGGCTACAACTGATGTTATTTTCCGCAACCTCGCCGCTGGAGAGCGCCGAGAGGCTGAAGGAGCTCGGCTATGACGGCATCGACGTGGGACTGACCGGCATCATCTATCACGACGACCCCCTCCCCCACAATCCCATGCTGGATGATGAAGACTACGAGCCGATCCTGGATCGGCATATGGCAAAGTGCAGGGAGCTGGGGCTGCAGATCCTGACCGCCCACATTCCCTATCGCTTCAACTATAGCGACCCGACCATTGAAAATTACGATTACTACTACCATATGACCGTCCGCGCACTGCGTGCCGCCGAGTATCTGGGCGCCGAGTGGGCGGTGGTACACGTGCAAAAGGCAGAGGACACCGTCGCCTACGTCAAAAGGCTTTTGGCTGACGCGGGCGTGCAGAAGATCGGCATTGCCATCGAGAATCTGCCAAAGTATTCGCTCGCCGAAGTGATCGCGGCCCACGACATACTGGAGCAAGAGGGCTACCGCGTGGGCGTTTGCCTGGATACGGGGCATTGTCACATCAACAAATATTTCGCCTATGATGTGGCGGAGGCAGTCCGCGTGCTGGGCAAGCGCATCAAGATGCTGCATATCCACGACAATTCCCGAAACTTGGATGCCCACTACGTTCCCTCTATGGGCAGCATCAAGTGGAAAGGCGTGATGGAGGCTCTGGCCGACGTAGGCTACGAGGGCGCCTTTAACTATGAGCTGCAGCCGGGCAAGATCCCTGCCGAGGCGAGAGCGGAATACGAGCAGTTTGCGGTGGCAATGGCGCGATATCTGATCTCTGTTTTTGAAGCGCGCCGGGCTGAGCATAACGCCTGACAGAAAGAAAAAGCACCCGAACGGGTGCTTTTTCTTTCTGTCAGGCACGGCGGTATTCGCCGGGGGTCTTTCCCTCGATCTGCTTGAACACGCGGCAAAAGGTCTTTGCCTCCGCAAAGCCCACCTCGGCGGCGATCCCGGCAATGGGCATATCGGTCTCGGTCAAAAGGCCGCAGGCAACGCGCACGCGGCGGCGGTTCAGCGCCTGGTGGAAGCCGATGCCGGTAATGCGCTTGAAGATCTTGCAAAAATTACTTTTGCCGTACCCCGTCACCGCCGCCGCTTGCTCCACCGTCAGGTCCTTTGGATAATCGTAATAGATCATCTCCAGCGCCGGCTCGATGCTCGCCACCGTGTGGCGATCCACACCGCTGCGCTTCTCCTCTCCCTGCGGCATCTCGTCCAGCAGGCAGGCACAGACACGATATAGCTCGGCCGTCAGCAGCAGCTCGCTTTTTTCGGTCCGCTCCTCATAGAGCGCCACCATATTCTGCAACGCCTCGGATAGCATTTCCCTGCCCGACTCGCCGTTTACACGGCAAACGGGGCGCGAAAACGCGCATTTTGTAAAGTGTGCAAAGTGCTTTTTGAGAAAGCTGGTGCCAAGGATCACCGTCAGCACTCTGCGCTCCGGCTGCCTGGAGCTGGGAAAGGCGTGGGAAACGCCGGGCGCGATCATCGACATCTCCCCCTCACGCACCTGATAGCGCTCCTTATCGATGATCACCTCAAAGCTGCCGCGCACACAAAAATTCAGCTCGATATCCGCGTGGCGATGCTCGGCAAAGCCGCTCATGCTGCCCAGTATCAGCTGATAGGGCTGTGCCTCGGTGAGAATTTTTTGGTAAAGCATCTCTGTATTTTTCCCCTTTTCAGCTCAAAGTCTCTTGTTTTTATTATTATACCGCCTCTAAAGCCTTCTGTCAAGCCGATCGCCACCGTGAATTTTTGGGTATTTTTGCGGAATAGGCGTACTTGCGTGCCTCGTGGCACCGTGCTATAATAAAATTGAAAGTTCCCTTCGCCAAAGGGCGGGAAAGGAGCCGACCATGATCGGATTGCAAATATACACCGTAAGACAGCTGATCGCCGATCCGCAAGGCTGCGAAAGCACTTTGCGCCGTGTGAAGGAAATGGGCTATGAGTGCGTGCAGCTTGCAGGCGACATCGACACCATCGAGCGCGCCGCTGCCGCGTGCGCCGCACTGCAGCTGCCCGTTGTGGGTATCCTCGGCTCTATGCGGCTTTGCCGCGAGAGCAAGGCGCGCTGGCTTGCAGCCGCCCGTCTTTGCGGCGCCGCCGACATCGGCATCAGCAGCGCGGCAGACAGCGCCGAAAAGGCCGCTGCTCTGATCCCCGAGGCAAATGCCTTTGCTGCCGAGGTGATCGCCAAGGGCTTCAGCTTTTCCTATCACAATCACAGCAACGAGTTTATTCGCACCGAGAACGGCAAGACCGTCATGGAGCTGCTGCTGGAGGGCTTCGATCCCCGCATCCGCCTGATGCCCGACACCTACTGGCTGCAGCACGGCGGCATGGACGTGCGTGACTTTATCGAGCGGCACGCAGAGCGCATCCGCATCCTCCATCTGAAGGATATGAAGCGCACCGCAGAGGGCCCCACCTTTGCAGAGCTGGGTGTGGGAAATCTCAACCTTCCCGGCATTTTGCATATCGCCTCAGAGCTTGGCATCACCGAGCTGATCGTAGAGCAGGACAAGTGTGACGGCAATCCGCTGACATCCGCCGAGATCAGCTGCAAATATCTGAAAAATCTCTTAAAATGAGGTAACGGTATGAAGAATCCTTTACACGTAGGTGTTGCGACCGAGTGCATTTCCCCCGAGGTCGGCTGTCATCTGTTCGGTTATCGCCCCGACCTGGTCTCTACCGAGCTGCATGACGATCTGACCGCCACCGCCCTCTATTTTGCACAGGGCGACGTGAAGGCGATCATGATCAGCCTCACCCTTTGCTCGGTGGACGGATCGATCTGTGACCGTATGCGGGAAATGATCGAAGCGGAGCTGGGCGTGCCGCGCCAAAGCGTCATGATCCACGCCATCCACACCCATTCCGGTCCCGTTGCCAGCAGCTCGGTGGGCTGGGGAGAGGTGGATGCGGAATATTGCGAGAAGGTGATGATCCCCGGCACACTTCGCGCCGCCAAGCGTGCCGTGCGCGGTGCCGTTCCCGCAA
>SVQY01000048.1 GCA_015065135.1 Oscillospiraceae bacterium | reverse complement strand
TAGGCCTTGTCCCTGCTGCGCGACGCATTGGCCCTTTACGAGATCACCGGGGACAAGGCCTACGTCAAAAAGGCCGAAAAGATCGCCTGGTATCTTTCCACCTGGATGATGCACTTTACCGTGGAGTATCCCGAGGACTGCCTGATCTCCAAGCTGGGGTATGACACCTTTGGCTCCACCAGCGTTTCCACCCCCCATCAGGCGCTGGATCAGTACGCTCTGCGTGACGTGCTCTCCTTCCTGAAGCTCTACGAGATCACCGGCTTTGCCCAGTGGAAGGAGCGCGCCGTGGCCTTCTGGTGCAACACCTGCCAGGGCATCTCGGACGGCACCCTCTTCCTCAACAAGCGTCTGCGCCCTGCGGGCGCGCAGGACGAGGCGGTGTTCCACACCCGTTGGGGTCGCCACACCACCAAGCCCTTCAGCCCCTCCCAGTGGCTCCCTGCCTGGCCCTGCGCCTTCCGTCTGGAAAATCTGCGCGCCCTGCAGGATTGGAGCATCCTTGACGAGGGTCTGAACCATATTGAGGGCAAGCTGCGCTGAAAACGCGCACACGTATCGTGATTTTAGCCAAAAAAGCAGGCCTCCCGGCTCGGGAGACCTGCTTTTTTCAGCAAATATACCGCAGAATTTGACAAATAGCGACAGATATGCTACAATGGTATCAAAGCACAACAAAAGACCCCTAAAACGCATACCGTTTGGCGGCAAAACCGCAAAAACGGACGAAAAAGGAGACAGTATGAGAGAGTTTTTTGGCTTTGGTGGCTACACGCGCCCGGCGGAAGGCTATTTTTCCTGGCAGCACGTGACCTTCGTGACATTTCTGATGCTATGGATGGTCGCCACGGCGATCCTGCTGGGGCGGCGCTACCGCAGCAGTGACGATGCGCAGAAAAACAAGGTCCTGGTCTGGGCGGCGCTGCTGATCGACGGCTTTGAGCTTTTCAAAATCGTGCTGCTCTGCTTCCGCTCGGGAGACCCCTTGGATTGGATCTACTCACTGCCGCTTTTCCTGTGCAGCATCCAGCTGATCACCATTCCGCTTGCCGCCTTTGCCAAGGGGCGGATAAAGGAGGCGGCGCTGGATTTTGTGCTGATCTTCGGCCTGCTCGGTGCGGTGCTGGGAACCTACGCCGCCGGCAACAACTACGCCTCCTATCCGGTGCTTTCCTTTGACAACGTGATCTCGGGCATCACCCACAGCATTTCGGGCTTTGCGGCGCTCTACATTGCCATTGTGGGAATGGCGAGCATGAAGCGCCGGAACGTGGGCATCACCTTTTCCATCCTGCTGGGCTTTTGCGTGGCCGCCTATGTGGCCAACCGCCTGATCCCCTACAACTATATGTTTCTGATGCGCGGCGACGGCACGCCCTATGACCTGCTGTTCGATCTGCTCGGCGGCAACCCCGTGCTTTATCCCCTGTCGGTGGTGCTGCTCTTTTTGCTCTATATCGCGCTGTTCTATCTTGCCTTTCTTGGCATTAAAAAGCGCAAAAACGCGCACCGTTCGGCCACTAAATGACCAAAGCAAAGCCATATCCATCCGCCAAACGGGTGGCCTTTGCGCAAAAAGAGAGCGGATCGGGAAACCGATCCGCTCTCTTTTTGCTTTTGTAAAGCCCCGGGCATCACGCTGCCTTCGGTCGCCAGAACAGCAGAAACACCGAGAGCAGGCTGAGCAGGTAGGAATACTGGAACACCGAGATAAGAAAGATGCCGACAAGGCAAAGCGCAAAGGCGACCACGCCGGGGGCGCGGCGGCGGATGCCCTGCACCACGGCCATCACCACGGGGCAAAGATAAACCGCGCCCAGCCAAAGGCCGCCATCCGACAGGACCCACAAAAGACCGCTGCTGTAACCAATATTAAAGCGCCGCCATTCCGACATATATTGCTGAATGGCCGGCAGATTGTTGCAGCCGTTGCCAAAGATGGGCGCATCCAGAAAGGCACGCCAGCCCGCCTGCATATCGTCAAAGCGGATCGAGCCGGAAACGGTATCAAGCTTGCGCGCAAGGATCACCGCGGCGGCAATTACCCCCACAACGGTGATCGAGATCAGCGAGATCTTCCCTGCCCTTGTCTGTAGCCAGCCGCGGCGGTAAAGCCATTTGAGCAGATAGCAAAGAGCGATATAGAGCAGCACCAGGTAGCCGGTGGTGGTCATAGTGGTGCAAAGAGCCACCGCCAGGATCGCCAGCACCGGGATCTTCGGCTTTTCGACAAGGAACGCTTCGATCAGCAGCGCCAAGGAATACTGCAGTGCCGCCATCGGCCCCTCGGTGAAGATAGAGGTGTTGCGAATACCCTGCGGCGCGAAATAAATACCGGCCCAGCTTTGGATGGGAGCATAGCCGATAGAAGCATCGGTCCAGGAGGTCCACTCCTCCCCCGAGGGCGGAAAGGCCTTTAACACCGAGCAAAAAAGCCACATGACAAGCGAGTAAACGGCTACACCGCAAAGCAGTGTGCGGTATTTGAGCAGCACCTGCCAGGCGCCCCCCTCATAGCAGAAAAGGCAGTAGACGGTGAGCAGCAAAAGCACCCAGGCGAAGGCAAAATAAACATCCTTGTTGGTCTTGATCACAAAATACAGGATCGCAAGATAGGCGGCCATACCGCCAACCGTGGCGATGCTTTTCCAAAGCTCCCTCTTTGTTGGCCGATGCACCGTCAGCAAACAACGCATCACCACAAAAATGAGCAGCAGCCATTGCAGCGTTTGGGGCAGCCAGCCGCGCAGAGAGGCCAGCGTGACCCAAACGGTATTGCAATGCACCAGCATCACCGCGGCAATGGCATAATCCAGAATTTGGCGAAAAACGCATACCGTCTTGCCACTTTTTGCGGGAGACGAAGCCATATTGACCGTTGCCGTATCCATACTCCTCCCCTTCTGTCGGCCTTATTTTGCGCCGACGCGTCTAATGACCTTACCGATGGTCATAAAGATGATCTTGATATCGAGACCGATCGAGCAATGATCCACGTAGTAGAGCTCTACCTTCTGGCGCTCACCGCTCTCATATGTACAGTTGCTACGGCCGTTCACCACCCACCAGCCGATCATACCCGGCTTGACCGAGACCAGCTTTTCGGCATCGTCGCCGTATTTCTGCTCCAGCTCCTCGCGCATAATAGGGCGCGGACCGATGGTGGAGATCGCACCGGTGAAAATAGCGAACACGTTAGGCAGCTCGTCCAAGCTGGTCTTGCGCAGAAACCTGCCAAGACGGGTAATGCGAGGATCATTATCCACCTTAAATTCGCGCTGATACTGCTCCAGCTGCGCGGGATCCAGCTGCTTTTCCACCTTTTCGGCATCCTTGACCATACTGCGGAACTTGCGGATATAGATGGTCTTGCCGTTTTTGCCCACACGGGGGTGCTTGTAGAAGATCTTACCGCCGTCGCTGCACTTGACCGCGATGGCGAGGATCAGGTAAAGCCAGGAAAAGCAAAGGATGAAGGTGGTAGAAAACAAAAGATCAAAGCACCGCTTGGTAAACAGATACCCACGGTATCGGAAGCCCGCTTTGCTGCGCGGGCGCTTTTCTTTTTTCTTTTCTTTGCGCTCCGGCGCTGCGTTGACTTGATTTTCGGGCATAAAAACTCCTTTTTGCGTGCCTTACGGCTTATTGCGCCGTCCCCTTCTCATACCGAGATAGCGAGAGGCCATATCCGGAAAAAAGCGCAGCAGCACGGGAATATTGCGCTCGCGCACGGCGCGGGCGAACACGTACTTGGCCAGCTTCAGCCCGGAGTCGGTGGTCTTGTAATTGTCAAATTCGGGATGCTCCGCAAACCATTTACCCGTGGAACGGTATCGATTATACAGCTCCTTGTAGCTGTAATCGTGGGCGTGCTCCACCACCGCCTCGGCCACGTAGGCCTTGCCGTAGCCGGCGTCGATCACCTTTTTGGCGTAGTACATATCCTCACTCATCATCATATGGACATGATCGTAGCCGCCAAGGGCCAGGAAGGTGGGGCGATGATAGGCGGAAAAGGCATCCGAGGCAAAAAAAGCGGAAAGCTGCAGCTCCTCCACGTCAATGGCGGTAACGGTGCGGCTGTTTTTGCCGTAATTCTTCTCTCTCGTGTAGCGCTCGATGCTCCGCTTGGCCGAGATTTGCCGCCCGTAGGCGAACACCGTTTGCTCACTTATCGTGGAGACCAGCTCATAAACGGCCACGTCCATGGCAAAGCGAACGTCCTGCGACATCATCAGCACCACGTCGCTCTCACAATACTCTATGATCGCTTTTTCGCGGGTGAGGCTATGGGAGAACTCGGACTTTGGCACCAGAAAATAGCTGAAGCCTGCCTGCCGGATCTTTTGGATGACAGCAGAAAGGTCGCCTTCCTCGGTGATGGGGAAAACGACTTTGTTCAGCTCGATCTTTTTTTGCGCCTTCAGCTGCCGGATGACCCGGCCGATCTCACGATCGGCCAGGTACAGCGGGCACACCACGTCGATCCTGATCATGGCATCAGAAGGCGAAGGTATCCTGCAGGCCGCGCCAGAGCTGATCCTTTTCGCTCAGCAGCAGCGGCGTGCCGTCGGCAAGCGTGTAGCCCTCGGCCTTGGCAGAGCCCTTGTAATCACCCACAAGCTCCGGCCATTCAATGCCGATGGCAGGGTCGTTCCACGCAAGTCCCCCCTCGTCACCCGGATGGTAAAAATCGGTGACCTTGTAGCAGAACTCAGCGGTATCGCTGAGCACCAGGAAGCCGTGGGCAAAGCCCTCGGAAATGTAGAACTGCTTTTTATTCTCCTCGGAAAGCTCGACCCCGTACCACTTGCCGTAGGTCTCGGATCGACGGCGCAGGTCCACCGCCACGTCAAATACGCGACCGCGGATCACGCGCACCAGCTTGCCTTGGGGAAACTCCTTCTGGAAATGCAGACCGCGCAGCACGCCCTTTACGCTCATAGACTGATTATCCTGCACAAAGCGCATATTCAGCCCCGCCTCGGCCATGTCGCGCTGATTGTAGGTCTCGGTAAAATAACCGCGGCTGTCGCCGTGCACGGTAGGCTCGATAACGTATAGCCCCTTGATCGGGGTGGGCGTAACCTTGATCTGTCCCATAATATTACTCCTTGTGATCCTTCAGATAACGGGAAAGCGCATCCTGCCAGCTCGGCAGGGGGATAAAGCCGTTTGCCGCCAGCTTGCTCTTATCGAGACGGCTGTTGGCAGGGCGGGCGGCCTTGGAGAGACCGTACTCTGCCGTGGTGACCGGCACCACCTTGGTGGTGTAGCCCGCCTGGCGGAAGATCTCACAGGTGAAATCGTACCAGCTGATAAAGCCGCCCTCATTGGTGGCGTGGTAGTAGCCGTAGCGGTCGGTCTGCAGCATATCGGTCAGCAGCCGCGCCAGATCCGGCGTATAGGTAGGGGTGCCGATCTGATCGCAAACTACGCGAACGGTATCGTATTTTTTACCCACGTTCAGCATGGTTTTGACAAAATTCTTACCATGCGCGCCAAACACCCACGCAATGCGGACGATGAAAAATTTCTCCAGCAGCTCGGCCACCGCCAGCTCGCCCTCCAGCTTGCTTTTGCCGTAAACGCTGAGCGGCGCATAGTCCTTGCAGTCGGGCTGCCACGGGGTCTCGCCCTGCCCGTCAAATACATAGTCGGTGCTGATATAGAGCAGCTTGCAGTCCACCGCGCGGCAGGCCTCGGCAATATGGCGCGTGCCCGCGGCGTTGATGGCATACACCCGCTCGCGATGCTCCGCCTCCTCGGCCAGATCCACTGCCGTCCAGGCGGCGCAATGCACCACCGCATCCGGTCGCTCGGCGGCGATCACGCGGTGGACCGCCTCGCGGTCGGTAATATCCAGCGGCAGATAGGGGGCGCCATCGATCGGACTCTCGGCGGCAAGATCGCTGCCGACGGCGGTGATCCCACGCGCGGCAAGCGCCAGCATCACGTCATAGCCCAGCTGACCGCAGGCACCCGTTACCAATACCTTCATTTGCGATCTCCGTACATCTTTTCGTAATAGTTCTGATATTCACCCGAAATGATATTCTCCCACCACTCACGGTTTTCCAGATACCATTTGATGGTTTTTTTGATACCGTCGTCAAATTTCGTCTCGGGCAGCCAGCCAAGCTCGCGGTGGATCTTGGTGGGGTCGATGGCATAGCGCATATCGTGACCCTTACGGTCCGCCACATAGGTGATCAGACTCTCGGGCTTTCCCAGCTCCTTCAGAATGATCTTGACGATATCGATATTTCTCTTTTCGTTGTGGCCGCCCACGTTATAGACCTCGCCCACCTTGCCGCGGCGCACGATCAGGTCGATGGCCTTGCAGTGATCCTCCACATAGAGCCAGTCACGCACGTTGAGGCCCTCGCCGTAAACAGGCAGGGGCTTATCGTTCAGGGCGTTGGCGATCATCAGCGGGATCAGCTTTTCGGGAAAATGGTAGGGGCCGTAGTTATTGGAGCAGCGGCTGACGGTGACCGGCAGGCCGTAGGTGCGGTGGTAGGCCAGCACCAGCAGATCCGCGCCCGCCTTGGAGCTGGAATAGGGAGAGCTGGTGTGGATGGGGGTCTCCTCGGTGAAGAAGAGATCGGGGCGATCCAGCGGCAGATCACCGTACACCTCATCGGTGGAGACCTGGTGATAGCGCTTGATGCCATATTTACGGCAGGCATCCATCAGCACCTGCGTGCCGAGGATATTGGTCTGCAGAAAGATCTCGGGGTTTTCGATGCTGCGGTCCACGTGGCTCTCGGCCGCAAAGTTGATGACCACGTCCGGCTTTTCCTCCTCGAAAATGGCATAAATGCCTGCACGGTCGCAGATATCGGTCTTGCAGAAGCGGAAATTGGGATTGTCCATCACAGGTGCCAGGGTGGACATATTGCCCGCATAGGTCAGCTTATCCACGCAGACGATACGGTCCTCGGGATACTGATTCAGCATATAGTGGACAAAGTTGCCGCCGATAAAGCCGGCACCGCCGGTTACAATGATCGTCATAGAATACTCCTTACTCGGTCTTATAGGTGCCGTCGATATACTTACCGTTCACAACGTTTCTCACGTACTCTCCGTACTGATTGTTCAGCTTCTCGCAAAGCTCCAGCGTCTGCTCCTTGGTGATCCAGCCGCTGGTGTAGGCGATCTCCTCCAGGCACGCGATCTTGCGGTGCTGGTGGGTCTCTACGTTCTTGATGAAATCGGTGGCCTCTGCCAGGCTCTCGTGCGTACCGGTATCCAGCCAGGTAAAGCCGGGACCCAGCACCTCCACCTGCAGTCTGCCCTCGGTGAGGTAGCGCTGATTGATGTCGGTGATCTCCAGCTCGCCTCTGGCGGAGGGCTTGATCTCCTTGGCGTACTGGACCACGTCGTTGCTGTAAAAATACAGACCCGTTACGCAATAATTGCTCTTGGGCTCCTTGGGCTTCTCCTCGATCGAGATGGCCTTGCCCTCTGCATCGAACTCCACGATGCCGAAGCGGTGGGGATCATCCACATAGTAGCCGAACACGGTGGATTCACCGGCCTTGGCCAGCTGCACAGCCTTGCGCACACGGTTGCGCAGGCCGTAGCCTGCAAAGATATTATCACCCAGCACCATGGCCACGCAGTCGTCACCGATGAACTCCTCACCGATGAGGAAGGCCTGCGCCAGCCCCTCGGGCTTTTCCTGCACGGCGTACTGCAGGCGGATGCCGAAATCGCTGCCATCCTTGAACAGATTCTCAAAGCGCGGCACGTCGTCCGGCGTGGAGATGATCAGGATGTCGCGGATGCCGGCATGCATCAGCACCGACATGGGGTAATAGATCATGGGCTTGTCATAGACGGGCAACAGCTGCTTACTGGTCACACGGGTCAGGGGATAGAGTCTGGTACCGGAGCCGCCCGCAAGGATAATGCCTTTCATGAGAGATTGCCTCCTCTTTTTCATTCGGCGGCATAGTGCCGCCACAGGGTGCCGTTTACACATAGCACGCCCATTATGCTTTGATTATAGCACATCCAAATCAAAAAAGCAAGAGCGAAAAGCATTTCTAACCGTCGCAAGGCGCTTTTTTTGCCCAAAAATGTCGGTTTGCGGACATTTTTTCTTATCAAATTGAACAGACGGAGGTCGTCGATAGCTTTTTGTGATGTGTATTTTTCACAATTTCGTGACAGATCGGGCGGGTCTGTTCGGTGAAGAGCGTGAGCGTGGGGGCCGGTCGCGCATGCGGGAGAAGCGAACGGCCAACGATCGCCTCTGCGGAGCAAGCATGAGCATCGCGTATCGTCGGAAGTTGCAAAAAGTGCCCGACTTTGCGCAGACTTTTCGGCAAAGCCATTGACAAAAGGCGAATTATGTGCTAAAATTGCTCTATATTTTATTATTTATGGAAGGAATGCAAAATATGCATTCGGGAGAAGCAGCATCATGACACAAGGAAGCAATTGGATCGATTATGTAATTCTGGCGCTCTATGCCGTGCTGATGATCGCGGTGGCCGTATATACCAAAAACCGCTCCGGCTCGGTAAACGACTTTTTGCTGGCAGGCAAAAAGGGTCTGAACGGCTGGATGACCGCTTTTGCTTACGGCACCACCTATTTTTCTGCCGTTATCTTTATCGGATACGCCGGACAGTTTGGCCGCGCCTTCGGCCTTGCCTCGGTCTGGATCGGTATCGGCAACGCGCTGATCGGCACCCTGTTTGCCTGGTTGGTGCTGGCCAAGCGCACCAAGAATATGACCCGCCGTCTTGACTCCAAGACCATGCCCGACTTTTTTGAAAAGCGCTACGCCAGCAAAAATCTGAAGTTCGTCTCGGCGGTGATCATCTTTATCTTTCTCATCCCCTACTCCGCCTCGGTCTACAACGGCCTCAGCAGCCTGTTTGAGATCGTGTTCGGTATCCCCGGCTGGGTGGTCATGATCGCCCTTGCGGCACTGACCGCCGTCTACCTCTTCTTCGGCGGCTATTTCGCCACCGCCCTCTCCGACTTCATTCAAGGCATCATCATGATCGTCGGCGTTGTCTGCATGGTGCTGTGCTTCATGAACCACGGCAACGTAAGCTGGGATATCTCCAAGATCGCCAGCGACCCCAATCTGACCTGGTTCACCTTCAACGCCGAGAGCAAGGGGCTTTACGGCAGCACCGCGTCGCTGCTCTCGCTGATCCTGCTGACCTCATTGGGGGTATGGGCTCTGCCCCAGACCATCCACAAATATTATGCCATCCGCGACAAAAAGGCCATTCAGCAGGGCGTGGTGGTCAGCACCGCCTTTGCCCTGATCATCGGCTTTATCGCCTACTTCACCGGCGCACTCAGTCACTTCTTCCCCGAAACGGCCGGTGTGACCGATGCCAACGTGATCCCCACCATGCTGAGCCTGGCCATTCCGGCGGGCCTTACCGGTGTGATCGCGGTGCTGATCCTTTCGGCCTCGATGTCCACCCTCTCCTCGGTCTCGCTGGCGGGCGCCTCGGTGATAGCGGTGGATCTGTATAAGGGCAAGCTGAACGAAAAGGCCTCCGACAAGCAGGTCAACATCGTGATGCGTGTGCTCTGCCTTGCCTTTGTGGCCATTTCGGTGGTGCTGGCCATCCTCAACGAGAGGTTTGGCATTGCCGCCATCGCCTACATGATGGGCATCAGCTGGGGCACCCTCGCCGGCTGCTTCATCGGCCCCTATGTGCTGGGCGTGCTCTGGAAGCGCGTGACCAAGCCCGCGGTCTGGACCTCCATCGTCAGCTCTCTGGTGCTGACCGTGGTACTGATCTTTGTATTCGGCTACGACAAGAACGGCTGGAGCTGCAGCCTCGGCACGGCACTGAAATCCGGCATCGGCACCTCCCCTATGATCGGCGTGATCTGCATGCTCTTCTCGCTTGCCATCACCGCCATTGTCAGTCTTTGCACCAAGCGCCCCTCCGATGAGGTGCTGGCCGAGGCCTTTGACAAGCCCCTGGAAAACGAAATCAAATAAAAATAATTGTAAATACAAAACGAAAGGTTGTTCCCTATGATCTGGTCAAAAGAAGAAACGCTCCCTCGCGCAGAGATCGAGCGGCTGCAGCTGGAGCGGCTGCAGGAGACCGTTACGCGCGTATATGAGCGCGTAGCGCCCTATCGCAAGAAAATGGAGGAGGCAGGCGTGACCCCCGCGGACATCAAGTGCCTGGCCGACCTCGCCAAGCTCCCCTTTGTTACCAAGCAGGATATGCGTGATAACTATCCCTTCGGCCTCTTTGCCGTGGACCGTGACAGTCTGGTGCGCATCCACGCCTCCAGCGGCACCACCGGCAAGCCCACCGTGGTGGGCTACACCCAGGGCGACCTGGAGACCTGGACCGAATGCGTTTCCCGTATCGCCTGCATGGGCGGCGCATCGTCCAAGGATACGGCACAGATCTGCTTTGGCTACGGTATGTTCACCGGCGCCCTCGGCTTGCACTACGGTCTGGAGCACATCGGCGCCGCCATCGTGCCCTCCTCCACCGGCAACTCGCAAAAGCAGATCATGTATATGCAGGATTTCGAGACCTCGCTGCTGGTGGCCACTCCCTCCTATGCCCTGCGCCTTGCGGAGGTCGCCAAGGAGATGGGCGTGGACCCTGCCAAGGATCTGAAGGTCAAGATCGCGCTGGTGGGCAGCGAGCTGCTGACCGACGCCATGCGCGAGGAGATGCACAAGGTATGGGGGCGTGACATTCTGATCACCTCCAACTACGGCATGAGCGAGCTGATGGGTCCCGGCGTTTC
The DNA here is from genome assembly GCA_015065135.1 of Oscillospiraceae bacterium. Taxonomy (GTDB): domain Bacteria; phylum Bacillota; class Clostridia; order Oscillospirales; family CAG-272; genus Firm-07. The sequence continues at coordinate 7,500 of SVQY01000048.1, read as the reverse complement.
GGGCGAGTGCCTGGAGCATTGCGGCATGCACATCAACGAGGACTATTTCATCCCCGAGATCATCGACCCCAAGACGGGGGAGGTGCTGCCCGTGGGCGAGAAAGGCGAGCTGGTGATCACCTGCATCAAGAAGGAGGGCCTGCCCCTCATCCGCTACCGCACCAAGGATATCACCAGACTGTTCTACGAGCCCTGCAAGTGCGGCCGTACCTTCTGCCGTATGGAGAACCTGTCGGGCAGAAGCGACGATATGCTGAAGATCCGCGGCGTGAACGTGTTCCCCAGCCAGATCGAGGAGGTCATCCTCAGCGTGGCCGAGCTTGGTCCCCACTATGAGATCATTCTGGAGCGGGAGGGCTATCTGGATAAGCTGACCGTGAAGGTGGAGCTGGCGCACAGCACCGACTCCTTCCCCGAGCTGGAGCGGATCACACGCGTGGTGCGCGAGAAGCTGCGCATCATGCTGGGTCTGGACGCCAAGATCATGCTGGAGTCCCCCAACACCCTGCAGCGCTTTGAGGGCAAGGCAAAACGAGTAAAGGACCTGAGAGGAGTTTAAATCATGGCAAAGAAAACGATTATGCTCGGTAACGAGGCGATCGCGCGCGGCGCGTTTGAGGCAGGCGTCAAGCTTTCCAGCGCATACCCCGGCACCCCCAGCACCGAGATCAGCGAATATCTGGCAAAGTACGAGGAGGTCTACACCGAGTGGGCCCCCAATGAGAAGGTGGCGGCAGAGGTCGCCATCGGCGCCTCCATTTCGGGCGTGCGCAGCATGGCCTGCATGAAGCACGTGGGCCTGAACGTGGCAAGCGACCCGCTCTACACCTTCGCCTACACCGGCGTGAACGGCGGTGCGGTGCTGGTGGTGGCCGACGACCCCGGTCTTGCCAGCTCCCAGAACGAGCAGGACACCCGTATGGTGGCCCGCTCGGCTCACGTGCCGGTGCTGGAGCCTGCCGACAGCCAGGAGGCCAAGGACTTCATGAAATACGCTTACGAATTGAGCGAGAAGTACGACACCCCCGTGATCCTGCGCACCACCACCAAGCTGGCGCACTCTCAGAGCGCCGTGGAGCTGTGCGACCGCGTGGAGGTGGCCGACAAGCCCTATGAGCGCACCGTACCCAAGTACGTGATGATGCCCGCCTCCGCCATCGGCAGACATCTGGTGGTAGAGGAGAGAGAAAAGCGCCTTGCGAAGGATGCGGCCACCCTCCCCGTCAACCGTGTGGAGATGGGCGACAGAAAGCTGGGCTTTATCACCTGCGGCATCGCCTATCAGTACGTGAAGGAGGTCTGCCCCGAGGCAAGCGTGCTGAAGCTGGGTCTGACCAATCCCCTCTCCCGTGAGCTGATCGAGAAATTCGTGAGTGAGGTCGAGACCGTCTACGTATTCGAGGAGCTGGAGCCCGTTATCGAGGAGCAGGTCCGCGCGTGGGGTCTTGACGTGAAGGGCAAGGAGTGCTTTACCCTGCAGGGCGAGTACAGCGCCAATCTGCTGCGCCGTGTGCTTTACGGTAAGGACGACACCGCCTTTGCCAAAGCCGAGGCACCTGCCCGTCCCCCCATCCTCTGCCCCGGCTGCCCCCACAGAAGCGTGTTCTCTGTGCTGAGCAAGCTGAAGATCCACGCCGCAGGCGACATCGGCTGCTACACCCTCGGTGCGGTGGCCCCCCTCGGCGTCATCGACACCACCATCTGCATGGGCGCCAGCATCTCCTCCCTGCACGGCATGGAGAAGGGCAAGGGCAAGGATTACATCAAGAACTGGGTCGCCGTGATCGGTGACTCCACCTTCCTGCATACCGGCGTGAACTCGCTCATCAATATGGTCTACAACAAGTCCACCGGCACGGTGATGATCCTGGACAACCGCACCACCGGTATGACCGGCCATCAGGACCACGCCGCCACCGGCAAGACGCTGAAGGGCGAGGAGACCTACGCCATCGATCTGGCTGAGCTCTGCCGCGCCATCGGCGTGCCGAACGTGATCGAGATCAACGCCTTTGACGTGAAGGGTCTGGAGCAGGTGATCCGCGAGAGCGTGGCAAGCGACACGCTGACCGTGATCATCACCAAGTCCCCCTGCGTGCTGCTGAAGGGGCAGAAGTTCCCCAACAAGTGCGTGGTGGACCCCGACCTTTGCAAAAAGTGCGGCGCCTGCATGAAGATCGGCTGCCCCGCCATGACCCGTCGCGAGGACGGCAAGGTGCAGATCGACGCCACCATGTGCAACGGCTGCGGCCTTTGCATGAACTACTGCAAATTCAATGCCATTCAGGTAGTGGAGAGATAAAAATGACGAAAAATATTATGATCGTAGGTGTCGGCGGCCAGGGCACGCTGCTGACCAGCAGAATTATCGGTAAGGCTGCCCTTTCCATGGGTCTTGACGTGAAGATCTCTGAGGTCCACGGCATGGCACAGCGCGGCGGCAGCGTAGTGACCTTCGTGCGCTTTGGCGACAAGGTGAGCGAGCCCGTGGTGGAGGAGGGCCAGGCAGACGTGATCATCGCGTTTGAGCGCCTGGAGGCACTCCGCTATGCCCATTTTCTGAAAAAGGAGGGCGTGCTGGTGGTCAACGACTGCCGCATCGACCCCATGACCGTGGTGATCGGCGCCAAGGAATACCCTGCCGACATCCTGGAGACCCTGAAAAAGGAACACAGCGTTTACGCGATCGACGGCCAGAAGACCGCCCTGGAGCTTGGCAACAGTAAGGTGCTGAACTCGGTGGTGCTGGGCTATGCCGCCGCACACATCGGCTTTGACAAGGAGACCTGGCTGCAGACCGTTGAAACCACCGTCCCCGCCAAAACCATTGAGATCAACAAGAAAGCCTTCCTTTGTGGGTATGAGGCTAAATAATAAGGGGGATACTGACTATGATCTGGAATGAAACAAAGGAGTGCATGAGCCGGGACGAAATGACCGCTCTGCAAAGCAAGCGCCTGGTGAAGCTGGTGGACTACGTTTACCACAACGTGGAGTTCTACCGCAAGAAGATGCAGGCCATCGACCTGATGCCCGGTGACATCAAGGGCATTGAGGATATCACCAAGCTGCCCTTTACCACCAAGGACGACCTGCGTGACAACTATCCCTTCGGCCTTTTCGCCGTGCCCAACTCGGAGATCGTGCGTATCCACGCCTCCAGCGGCACCACCGGCAAGGCCACCGTGGTGGGCTACACCCGCTATGACCTGGACGTCTGGTCCGAGTGTGTGGCGCGCTGCCTCACCATGGCAGGCGTCGGCAAGGACGACATCGTACAGGTAGCCTACGGCTACGGCCTCTTTACCGGCGGCCTCGGCGCCCACGGCGGCGCAGAGAAGATCGGCGCCACCGTCGTGCCCATGAGCACCGGCAACTCCAAGAAGCTGACCACCATGATGGTTGACTTCGGTGCAACCGCCATTGCCTGCACCCCCTCCTACCTGCTCCACATCTCCGAGGTGCTGGCTGCCGAGGGACTTTTGGACAAGATCAAGCTGAAGGCTGCCGTTTGCGGCGCCGAGCCCTGGACCGAGAAGATGCGTCACGAGATCGAGCAGCGCCTGAACATCAAGGCCTACGACATCTACGGCCTCAGCGAGATCATGGGCCCCGGCGTGGCCTGCGACTGTGCGTTCCACCGGGGTCTGCACGTGTGCGAGGATCACTTCCTGCCCGAGATCCTGGATACCGCTACCCTCACCCCCGTCGCCGACGGCGTGACCGGCGAGCTGGCCTTCACCACCCTCACCAAGGAGGGCATCCCCATGATCCGCTACCGCACCAAGGATCTGACCAGCATCGACCACAGCCGCTGCGAATGCGGCCGTACCAGCGCCCGCATCTCCCGCTTCAAGGGCCGTGTGGACGATATGCTGATCATCCGCGGCGTCAACGTATTCCCCAGCCAGGTCGAGGCCGCCCTCATCGAGGTGGAGGAGGTCACCCCCCACTACATGATGATCGTGGACCGCGTGAACAATCTGGACACCTTGGAAATTCAGGTGGAGCTGGATCCCAAGTACTACACCGATGAGATCCGCGCCATCGAGACCATGACCAAGAAGATCTCTCACGTGATCCAGCAGGCGCTGGGCATCAACGCCAAGATCAAGATCGTGGAGCCCCAGACCCTTGTGCGCAGCGAGGGCAAGGCCGTACACGTGATCGACAAGCGTAAATTGTACTGATAAAGGAGAATAAAGCTATGTTTGCAAAGCAGTTGACTGTATTTATCGAGAACAGAGCCGGCAGACTTTCCGAGGTGCTGAACGTGCTGAAGGAAAACGGCGTGAACATTCTTTCCATGAGCCTTGCCGATACCACAGAGTACGGCCTGCTCCGTCTGATCGTTGACAACGCCGTTGTGGGCAAGGAAAAGCTCTCCGAGAGCGGATTTTCCTCCCTGCTCTCCGACGTTTCCATCATCCGCATCCCCCACAAGGTGGGCAGCCTGCAGGGCCTTTTGAAGGTCATTGATAACAACAACGTAAACATCGAGTACATGTACGGTCTTTCCATCGAGTCTGACAAGGCTTATGTGGTGGTAAAGGCCTCCGATATTCAGAAGGTGGATCAGATCCTTGCCGAAAACGGCGTAGAGACCATTTCCTGCGAGGAGCTGAAGAATATCTGATCCCAAAGCGAGGCGAAACCATGATCATTGATTTCCATACCCACGTTTTTCCCGATAAGATCGCAGAAAAGACCATTGCCTTTCTTGCCGAAAAGGCGGAGATACCGCCCTTTTCAAACGGAACGGTAACGGGACTTTTGGCGCGGCTTGAGGAGGCAAATGCGGATATTGCCGTCAACCTGCCCGTGGTGACGAACCCGAAGCAGTTTGAGAGCGTGAACCGCTTTGCCGCCGAGATCAACGCGACCCTTGCCACCGCCCCCCGTCGCATCCTCTCCTTTGCGGGCATCCACCCGAAATGCGAGCAGATCGACGAGAAGATGGCGTGGATCAAGGCAAACGGCTTTCTCGGCGTCAAGCTCCATCCCGACTATCAGGAGACCTTTATCGACGACGAGGGGTATATGCGGATCCTGGCCGCCGCGCGGCGGCTGGATCTGATCGTGGTGACCCACGCAGGCGTGGACGGCGGCTATCGGGGGCTCCCCGTGCGCTGCACCCCCGAACGGGCAAGACGGCTGATTGACGCGGTGCCCCACAGCAAGCTCGTGCTGGCCCATTACGGTGCCAATGAGATGCTGGAGGAGTCTCTTGCGACTCTTGCGGGGCTTGACGTGTATTTTGACACGGCCTATATCCTGCGCTTCATCACGCCCGAGCTGTTCCGCGCCATACTGGAAAAGCACGGGGAGGACCGCGTGCTGTTCGCCTCCGACTCCCCCTGGAGCAGCATTGAAAAGGATCTTTCGATCCTGCGCTCCTTCGGTCTCCCGAAAGAGACCGAGAACAAGATCCTATGCGAAAACGCCGCAAGGCTGCTAAATTTGAGGTAAAAAATGGGCTACAATGAAAAAATGTTTGCGCTTGGCAACAAGCGCTCGATCATCCGCGAGATCTTTGAATACAGCAAGCAGCGCGCCGCCGAGATCGGCGCGGACAAGGTATTTGACTTCAGTCTGGGCAACCCCAGCGTTCCTGCCCCCGCAGAGGTGAACGAGACCATCGCCCGTCTGTTGCGGGAGAAGGATTCGGTGCTGCTGCACGGCTACACCTCCGCCCAGGGCGACGCCAATGTGCGCCGCGTGATCGCGGAGAGCATCAGCAGCCGCTTTGGCGTGCAGATGCCTGCGGATCTCCTTTACATGACCTGCGGTGCCGCCGCTTCCCTTTCCATTTCGCTCAAGGCCGTGATCGAGGAGGGCAAGGGGGATGAGTGCATCGTGTTTGCCCCCTTCTTTACCGAATACCGCGTATTCATTGAGAATGCGGGCGGCAAGCTGGTGGTCAGCACCCCTATGGAAAAGACCTTCCAGGTGGACATTGCCGATTTTGAAAGCAAGATCAACGAGCGCACCAAGGCGGTGATCGTCAACTCCCCCAACAACCCCAGCGGCGTTGTGTACTCGGAGGAGACGGTGAAGGCCCTTTGCGCGGTGCTGGAGCGCAAGTCGCGGGAGTACGGTCACGTGATCTACCTCATTGCCGACGAGCCCTACCGCGAGCTGGTCTACGCCGACGTGAAGGTGCCCTATCTGATGAACTACTACAAGAACACCCTGGTGTGCTACTCCTACTCCAAGTCGCTTTCGCTGCCCGGTGAGCGCATCGGCTACATAGCGGTCTGCCCCGAGATGGAGGAGGCAAAGAGCATCTATCTGGCCGTTTGCGGCGCGGGTCGCTCGCTCGGCTACGTCTGCGCACCCAGTCTGATGCAGCAGGTGATCGCCGAATGCCTGGACGCCAAGGTGAACGTGGAGGCGTACAAGAAGAACCGCGATCTGCTCTACGATAATCTGACCGCCTACGGCTATGAGTGCGTCAAGCCCGACGGTGCCTTCTATCTGTTCGTCAAGGCGCTGGAGGAGGATGCCTACCGCTTCTATGAGGCGGCAAAGAAGCACGAGATCTTAGTGGTGCCCTGCGATGATTTTGGCGTCAGCGGCTACGTGCGCATTGCCTACTGCACCGACTATGACCGCGTGAAGAACGCCCTGCCCGCCTTCAAGGCGCTGGCGGAGGCATACAAGGCGTGATACGCGCTATGGCGAAATAATCATAACCACCGGCGCCGGTGGTATGCGCAAGCCCCTCCGGGGCATAACACCGGCAACATCTGGGGATGTACTGAATGATTATCAATTGCACAAAGCGCCCTGCCGCCGGATATCCGGCTACAAATCGCCTCCCTTGTGTAAAGGGAGGTGGCTTGCGTAGCAAGACGGAGGGATTGTAAAAGTTAAATTCGCGCTCCAAACAATCCCTCAGTCGCTAACGCGACAGCCCCCTTTACACAAGGGGGCCTTACAGCGAAAGCTTTTTATTCCACCACCTCAGGTGGTGGTTTATTTCCGCTAAAGCTACAATCATAACCACCACTTCAAGTGGCGGTATGCACCGTGCCTTCAAGGCAATGGTGCTGACAACATCTGAAGACGTACCGAACAATAAACATTCGTAATTATCGCCCCGCTGCCGAAAATTCGGCAAAGCCTCTCCCTTGGGGAGAGGTGGCGGCGGAGCCGACGGAGAGGGGTATTTCCTGCCCTCTCACCCGCTATTGCGGGAGCTCTCCCAAGGGGAGAGCCTATGCCTAAAGCATTTTTATTCCACCACTGCAAGTGGTGGTTTATACGCCCTAAAGGCTACAACCAAAAAGGAGCAAGCACCGCGGTGCTTGCTCCTTTTTGATTGCCAAGCGGAAGGGCGCGCGATTTTGCAGGGGCGCTTCGCGAAGCGCCTGCCGGTGCGGCTATTGTGTCATCCTGAGCGGAGGGCGTAGCCCGCAGTCGAACTTTTGGTAGGCGAGGCTTGCCGAGCGGACAAAAGCGCAAGCGCTTTGCGCGCAGCGGGATCTCGTATGGAGT
>SVQY01000047.1 GCA_015065135.1 Oscillospiraceae bacterium | reverse complement strand
CATCATCTTGCCGCCGGGGAACTTGATCTTTGCCATGGCGTATGCGGCCATAGAGGAAAGAAGCAGGTTACCGAAGGTACCGACAACAGAGGTAAATACCGTGTTGAAGATGTAACGGGAGAACGGAACCCAAGAGGTGTTCATCAGGGTAAACAGGTCACGGTAATTCTTCAGGGTAGGATTACGCACGAAGAACCGAGGCGGGAACATCCACAGTTCGTCCAGAGGCTTCAGAGACTGGAGAACAACGTAGAGCATGGGAAGGAACATGAAGGCACCCAAAAGGGTGAGCATGAAAGTGATACCGGCATCGCCCCCCGCAGAGCGGTTCAGTACGACCTTGTGTTTTCTTGTACGAAGTCTTTTTGCCATATCACTGACCCACCTTCGAAAGTACTTTTTTCACCAGCATGTTCGCACCGATCATGATGGCAAACAGCACGACTGCGATCGCGGAGGAGTAACCGACCTCGAAACGCTGTCCGCCGTAGTCATCCAGATGGTGCATGATGGTGTGCGCGGCGTAATCCACAGAGGGGAAGCCGCACAGTGCCGTAACAACGCCGCCGAAGCCGAAGGCGGAGGTGATCGACATGATAGCACCGAACATCAGCTGCGGTCTCATCGAGGGCAGCGTGATGTACCACAGCTCCTGCCAACGGTTACGTACACCGTCAACGGCACCGGCCTCGTACATCGAGCGGTCAATGCCCTGCAGACCTGCGATAAAGGATAGGAAGGATGTACCGAGCGAGGTCCAGATCGCGACCACGATACAAAGAGGCATGACCCAGTCGGCATCCTGGAAGAACTGAATTTCCTCGGTGATGAGGCCCAGGTCAAGCAGCATACCGTTGACCCAGCCATAGGAGTCACCCGAGAACAGGGTACCCCAGATGAGGTACACCTGACCCGAGATAGAGGGTGCATAGAAGATCAGGGTAACGACCGCGCGGATCTTGGGGGGCAGCTCGTTGATGAACCACGCCACCATCAGCGACATCATGTAGGAAGCAGGTCCTACGATGATAGCGAAGATCAGCGTATTCTTGCACGCGATCACGAAAATATCGTCATCCAGGAACAGACGGATGTAGTTGTCGAAGAATACGATATTCGGGATCTCCAAAAGGTTAAAATCTGTAAAACTGATTACCACGGACAGCAATACAGGTACAATGGTGAACAGCGTGAAGATCAGCATATAGGGCGCTACCATAAAGTAGGCGACCTTATTGCGCTTCATCTCATTCCAGGTCCATTGGGCCCGCGTCATGTCCGAGCGAATCACCGCTTTTTTCTTTGACATGTGCTTTTCTCTCCTTACATAGCTAATGATATAACCGTTTACTCTCAGCGATTCAGTACGGTTACTGCATTGCGAAGAGCCGTGATCGTTGCGGCAAAGGCGGTTGCGTCAATGGCGGCGAACTCGTCCGCTGCCTTGCTGAGTGCAACAGCATCCTGATCCTTAATGCCCTCACGCATCATCTCGGTGGTCAGGGCTGCGGCGGATACCTTTGCGCCATCCATCTTATCGGTGTCATTGTTGTACGCCTCTTCTACCTGAAGCAAACGCTTTTCGATCAGCGTCTGACCAAGCTCGAGGGTCTCCAGGCCAAATTCCTCACGCTTACGGGTGATCTCTTTGTTAATAATGGTAATGTAGCTTTGCAGCTCGGTGATCGGGTCTGCGTTATCCTCGTATGCGGCCAGGAATGCGAAGTTGGTGTAACGGCCAATGATATAGCTACCGGGGTAGTTGGGGATGGATGCCAGATTGTTGAACTGGTAGGAAAGCTGCTCGTACTCGGAGGAGGTCCAGGGCATCTCGCTCAGCGCCTTCACATTTGCGGTGGCGTGCTTTGCGGAGGGGCCGATGATAGCGACCATCTCGTTGGAGTACTTGATCTGGCAATCGGCACCTGCGTGCCATACCATGAATTCCCAAGAGCCGGGCATATTGTCACATCCGTTCATCATGCAGATGGCGGAGGTGGTTGCAACCGACACGTTGTTGATGTAGGTCTTGGTCTCGCCAAACTCGTCTACGTAGGACTGCTCGATACCGGGCATGGGGAGGAACTCCCACAGACCCTTGATCTCGGTCGCAAATACCGTCAGATGGTTGTAGGTGCCGTTGTAGGAGGCAAAGCCGATCGGCATCTCACCGGTACGGAAGCGGTTTGCGAAGTCATATTTATAAGGGAAGGAATACATGGTGAAGAAGTTACACATGGTCTCAAAGGACTCCAGACCAACATTGGAATCCAGGTTGATGCGCATGCCATCGTCGGCGAAGAGCTCGCCGCCGTTCTGGTACAGGAAGATCTTGTAGTCGGTGTGCATACCGATCTGCATGTTGTTTGCCTGCAGCACGGGGATCGCAGCCAGAATATCATCCCAGGTTCTGGGGATCTCGATGCCAAGGTCTGCCAGAACGTCGTCACGGATGAACATCATGGTGAAGTTCTGGGTCTCGGGCAAGCCGTAGTAGTGGAACTTGCCCTCCGCATCCTCGATACCAAGCACCAGCATTGCTGCCTCGTTGAACTCGGCGTTGGGGTTGCGGATGGGATCGCCGTTCTCATCAAAGATCTTGTTGAAGTTCTCGTCTACCTCGTACTCCAAAGCAAAATCCTTGAAGCCTTCCATATTTTCAATAGGAAGCAAGGCGTCACGGATCGCGTAGTTGATAACGCTGTCCTCACCGATACCGATATAAACGTCGGGACCCATCTTAGCCAGAACCGAGGGCAACAGGGTGCCGCCGGCGACCAGCTGCAGGTTGACCGAGGTGTTCAGACCGCTCTCCTCGGTGATCTTGGAGAAGTCGTTGTTGATCAGGTTACGGATGACCTGTGCCTGGTCACGACCGTATGCCAGCCAAACGTCGATGTTGTTCGCGCCGTCGGTGTCCTCGGTGGTCGCGCCCATGCGGTTGTAGTTACGGAAGAAGGACATGATAAAGCTCTTGACCTCGTGTGCAACAGTGGCAAAGAAGCCTGCCTTAGCCTTGGGAAGCGTACCGTCCTCCACGCCCTGGATCACGATGTAGTCCAGCTGCAGGGGCTGGGTCTTGGCATCGCCGAGCCAGGTACCGAGGGTACCGATGTAGGACTTCAGCTGATCCAGATACTTGGCAACCTCGTCCTCATCACTACCCATACGCTCCAGCAGCCAGGCAACTCTTTCCAGGGTCGCCACATTGGAGCTCTTCTCACCGGTGATCTCAGCCAGCCTGGCAGCCACGGCGTACAGCGCCTTGGACTGGTTCAGCATATCGATCATGGTGTCGGGCATGATGGTGAAGAAGCCGTAATCGCGGTACTCGTCAGGATCGGCACCGGTCAGCTTCATGATCTCCAGATAGTCGGCATTGACCGCATCCAGGATCGCATCCACCTCACGGACGATCTCGCCCATGGAGCCGAGGGTGACCTCCATCTCGATCACGTACTCGACGCCCTCCTCAAAGTAGAACTGGTAAGCAAGGGGCTCACCGGCCTCGGTGGTGGTACCGTTATTGAGCAGGGTGGACTGCCAGTTGGCATTGTAGTTGAAGCGCAGCTGCGTTGCCTCAAAGAAGGGGATCTTGCCACCGTAGTAGCCAAGCGAGCCCTCGTCGGCGCCGTAGCTGGTGATATACAGAGAGCGGCAAACGTACATACCGTCCAGCACGTTCTGGCGGTAGCGAGCGGCGATGTTATACATACCGCTGGTGTTTACCTTAAATGTATAACGCACCCACTGGCCGGCAGTCTGCCACTTGTCACCGCCGATGGTGTTGAGCACGGTACGGTCGGTATCGGCAGGCATCGTCGCTGCATCGGTACGGTCCTCGATCGGGTAGATGTTCTGCGAGGAGGATGCACCGGCATACTCGGCCTGGATGGTGATCTTGTCCTTACCGGAGGTCTGGCCCTCAAAGCGAGAAACGTAATCCTCGTAGCTGATCAGGTCGGTATGGGGGACCAGAGAGATGGTCTTGATGGTCATGGGCTCGTTGACCGCCTCCAGAGAGAGGGTCTGCTCGCCGGCCTCAAAGACAAACTCAAAGGTCTCAGCGTAGAAGCCGTCTGCATCACGCAGCTCGTAAGCACGCCATTCGGGTGCCTGCTGCATGCCGGGACGGATCTCGTTATCGTCAATATCGGTGGTCATGAAGCGAACGGTACGTCTGTTGACGTAATCCGCCTTGGCCTGGGTCCATACGTTGGGAGCGGAAAGCTCGACGTATGCGCCGTCCTTATCATTCATGATCCGTGCCTCGGCAGTGGTGAAGCCGGCAGCGAGTGCCTCCTCATACAGCTGCTGTGCGGACACCTTACCGTCGGGATCGCTGACGCGAGCGGTGGTATAGGCATTCTTCCACACCTTGGGCAGGGTCAGGAAGCGCGCTTCTGCAAAGGGGATCTCGTTATTGATCTTCAGAATGCGCTCGATGGTAGCGGCCTTGGCCTGATCGGGCCAGTATTCAATGATGATACTGTACTTGCCCGTTGCCGGGATCGACACCTTCCAGGAGGTGGTGCCGGTGGCAGGAGTATAGAGTGCCGATGTACCGTCGGCAGTCACGACCTCCTTTGCACCGTCGGCAGAGATCTCGGTGTTGCTGGTCTCGATCTGCTCAAAGGACCAACCCTCCGCGCCGGCAATCAGGATCGCATTCTCAGCGCGGGGAACCTCGAGGTACTTGATCTTGTAGTTCTCGTAGGTAATGGCGTTGAGCTGTTCCTTGATGTCCGCCAGAGTCTTGTTGGTCGTAGAGCCATTCATTCCCGGGGTAGCCGCACTGACGGTCAGTGCGCCACCGATCAGGAAGGTGAATGCCAGAACGAAAGCCAATAGGCGTTGGAACTTCGTCTTCTTCATGGTTTCCTCCTCTGTTCCGATTGCGGTCGCCCGCAATCAAATTGGTAATTGCTGCGGCACGGGCGGGCAGACGCCCTGCCGCGCGCAGTATGCGTGCCCACGCGCATACGAAACAAAGAGCACGGCGCGGTCGAGCAGATCGACCACTCCGCGATCCCGTTCCGACAGCTTGCAGGCTGCACCGGCCCCGATGCGTGCACCGAGACCATACGGTATGGCAACATTTTACCACGCCCGCCCCCCAAAAGTCAAGGCAAATTTTCTCGCGCATTATGCGTGTGCGGCTACGCGTGGGCGAAAGCCGCGTTTGTGCCCTGCCCCATCCGCCCCGTCAAAAGTCCGAAAATTCAGCGTTTTGTCGCCTTTCACAAATCCGCTCTTCACAAAAGGTAAATTCAGTTTACCTATCTGTGCAAAAAAGGCAGGAGGCTTTTCACGCTTCCCCCAAAATTTCGGCACTTTTTTGTGCGCTTTTTACAGCCGCGCCTCAAAAGTAAATTTAATTTACCTCTCCTGCCAAAAGTGCCGGAAATTTCCTTTTTGCGTGATGGCCAAAAGGCGCCCTCCGTTTCTGTGCATCTTGCACAAAAAGAGGTGTGAATTTTCTACACCCACCCCGGCGACGTCAGAAGCCCGTTTTTAACAAAAATTTCACATTTAGAAGCGTTTTTCGGTTCTTTTCTTCACTTTGGCGCTTTTTGGCGCCCCTGCGCGGGAAAAGGCGGATGCAGTCACTCTTTCCCGAAGCGAGAGGTCTGATGCCGTCTGCTGCCCTGCCCTGTCGGATGCCGCCGCGAAGCGCCCCGAGGCTTGTCCGAAGCTGTCGGAACGCGCCGCGCGCGGTCACCCGATGCACCCCCGTGATAAAATAATTGACATTTTTCCCCGACGCGTGTATAATGCTGTCGTAATATGAGAAAAGGAGAAGGCCGATGGCGAAGATGCCCGATGCTGACCCGTTTTCTCCCCTTTCTGATCTTCCCCGCAAGCAAGCCGACCCCGAAATTCATCTCCTATCTCGGCCGCGTGCTGCCGCCGGCGGTCTTCGGCCTACTGGTGGTCTACTGTCTGAAAAACGTTGATCTGCTCGCCCGGGGCCACGGCATCCCCGAGCTGATCGCCATTCTCTTTGTGATCATCCTGCATCTGTCCTTCCGTCAGATGCTGCTCTCCATCGCCGGCGGAACGGCGCTGTATATGCTGCTCGTGCAGCTGGTATTTTAACACGACAAAAAAGCGGCAAATCCTGCGATTTGCCGCTTTTTTGCAATACGTATTCGTTTTTTACCAATCGGTGGAGATAAATTTCCAGCCGCCCTTGATGTAATTGATACCCGAAAGAAGGGTAAAAACAAGCATCAATCCGACGGTGATATAGGAGGCGAGATAGACGCCGACCAGCGCGCCGCCACCGCCCAGATGCAGCACCAGCGCCTCTATCAGCGGCTCGATGAACAGCACGCAGATGCAGGCGATCTGGCACACAGTCTTGATCTTGCCCAGCATATTGGCCGCCACGACCTTGCCGCTGGCATTGACCAGCACCAATCGCAGCGAGGTAATGGCAAGCTCGCGGAAAATGACCAGCAGCACTGCCACAAAATAAACGGTCACAAAGGCCCGCTGATAGGCAACACCGTAGAGCGCGGGGTTCATCATACGGAAAAGCATGGCCAGCATAGTGCCGATGACCATGAATTTATCGGCAACGGGGTCCATAAATTTACCGAAATTGGTGATCAGATTTCTGGCACGGGCGATCTTGCCGTCCAGCATATCGGTGAGTGACGTGAGCGCAAAGATCACAAGTCCCGCGCCGTAGGCCCATTGCCACGGGATCCAGGCATCCGGCAAAAGCAGAAAAACCGTCATAACGGGTACCATAAACAGGCGCAGCATCGTCAGCTTATTGGGCAGATTCATTTTACTCATCTCAGTCCTCCTTCGGGATGATCCCACGACCGTACAGGTCGTAATCCAGCACCTCGCGCACCTTCACGTCAAGCATACTGCCGGGCGCTACGCGGCGCTCTGCCTTGAAATAGACCTTGCCGTCGATCTCGGGAGCATCCGCCGCAGAACGGCCGAAATGCGCCTCGCTCACGGGGTCAAAATCCTCCACCAGCACGCGGACGGTCTTGCCGATCTTTTCCTCGTTCTTGGCGGTGTTGATCTCCATCTGCGCCTTCATCAGAATATCCACGCGATCCTGCTTGGTCTGCTCGTCGATCTGATGTGGCATGGTGGCGGCGGGCGTCCCCTCCTCCGGGGAGTAGGCGAACACGCCCATATGCTCAAATCTTGCCTCCTCCACGAAGGCACAGAGCTGCTCGAAATCAGCCTCCGTCTCACCCGGGAAGCCCACGATAAACGTGGTACGTATCGTGATTTCCGGTATTTCGCGGCGCAATTTCGCGATCACGCTCTTGATCATAGCGCTGTCGCCGTGGCGGTTCATGGCGCGCAGGATGGGATCCGAAATGTGCTGCAGCGGCATATCGATGTACTTGACGATACGGTCGTTGTCGCGGATCTCCGCGATCAGCTCATCAGTGATCTTATCGGGGTAGCAATAGAGCAGACGGATCCACGGAATATCCGTTTCCTCGGTGATGCGGTGCAGCAGCTCGTGAAGCTTGTAGGAGCCGTAAAGGTCCTGACCGTAGCGGGTGATATCCTGCGCCACGATATTCAGCTCCTTCACACCAAGGGCGGCAAGATCCTTTGCCTCGGCGATCAGATCCTCCATCGGACGGCTGCGGAAGCGACCGCGGATCGAGGGAATGGCGCAATAGGTGCAGCGATTATCGCAGCCCTCGCCGATCTTGAGATAGCTGTAATACTCGGGGGTGGTCAGCACGCGGTCGCCGCCAAGGCGTACCGTGTCCTTATCCTCAAAGGAAGCGTATTTGGGGTGCTTTTTGCTTTTCCAGCGCTTCTGCACCTCCTCCACCGCCGTCACGATATTGTGAATGCTGCCAACACCCAGCAGGGCGTCCACCTCGGGCAGCTCCGCAAAGATCTCCTCGCGGTAGCGCTCGGCCAGACAGCCGGTGACGATGATGGCACGCAGCGAGCGATGCTTTTTCAGCCACGCCACATCCAGAATATTATCGATGGCCTCCTTTTTGGCGCTTTCGATAAAGCCGCAGGTATTGATCACCACGATATCCGCCTCGGTCTCGTCGGGAGTGATCTCGTAGCCCGCCGCCATCAGCTCGTGGAGCATGACCTCGGTATCCAGTTGATTTTTGGGGCATCCAAGCGAAATAAATCCGATCTTCATATCATTCGCCTTTCTGTTTAAACTCTTATTATCATATCATACAACGCGCGAAATGTCAAGAAAAAAGCGCACGGCGGCGGCCGTGCGCTTTTTGGCTTAAAAACTCAACACGTCTGTGGGGATGGCGGCGATCTGCCGTTTTCCGTTTTCGGTGGTATCATAGGTGATCCACTTACCGTCCGCGGAAAATCTGGCGTGCAGATCGCAGCGCACGTCCATCACGGGAGGCGACACCGTTGCCGCGCCAAAGAGCGCCTTGGAGGCACCCGTCTCACGGTTGTAGGCGATCAGATAGCGATACCCCTCGATGGGGTAACCGTCACCGATGATATACTTGCCGTCGGGCAGCAGATTGCAGTGGATATCCGCAAGGCCCTTGCGACAGAAATACGGGGTGTGCAGCTCCTGCCATGCGCCGCTGAACATATCCAGTATAAACATTCCGGGATGCTCGTCCACCGTGCCGTACAGCACGAACTCACGGTCATTCACCCAGCGATAGTGGGAGACCATGGTATTTTTCAAAACGGTACGGATATTTCCCGATCGATCGCCCAGCACGAGAGACGTGGTCCAACCCTTCTGCCCCGGCATGGGGAAATTCCGCACCAGCATAGCGTAATGATCGCAGTCGGGGGAGAAATTAATGTGGTTGACCAGCAGCTTTTCCTCCTCGCCAAATCCCGCGATCCCTTGGATCTCCGCATAGCTGACGAGCAGCGCAGAGTTCCCCTTCTCCATATCGATCAGGAACACGCCGTCCTCGGCAGGCGCATTGACGTCGGCATAGTCGTCCGTCGCCCCCGCATAGCCGTAGCCGGGGCGAAAGGCAAACACGCGGGCAAAGTTGATGCCAAGCCCCCATTTGCCGTCTGCGGAAATGGCGGCGGCAGGGAAATCCGTGTAGCGGATCTCTCCCGTTTTCAGATCGTGTGTTGCCGTGCAAAAAACGCCGTTTTGGCAGGAATTATAGAAAACGGTATCGTTTTTTGTGGGGTGGAACTGCAAAAGCGAGCCCTGCTGAAAGTTCCATGCGGTGGTGGTTGCAAAGGGCGTGAACGCGCCATCCTGCACGTACCCCAGCTCGGCAATGTCATCCGCCTCCTGCAGCCGATCCATAAAGGAAACGCGGTGGCACAGGTGCCGTCCCGCAAGGTCGGTGGCAGGCAGATCGTAGTAGCCAAAAAAGTAGTGATAGCCGTCATCCGGCGTGAGTATTTCGTGCTCCTTGACCGTGGTACTGATAAAGTTTTTCATAAAGCCCTCCTCACAAAGTGACGCCATCCTTGAAGATGGCGATATCGGTGTAGCCGCCAAGCTCTCCCTTGCTCATTTTGCCCTCTGCGGTGGCAAGGCAAAGATCAAGCAGCGAACCGCTCAATTCTGCGCTGTCAATTCCCTCCAGCAGCACGCCCGCATCAAAATCGACCCAATGCCTCTTTTTCTCGGCAAGAGGCGTGTTGGTGGAGATCTTCAGGGTGGGAACGGGTGCGCAAAGCGGCGTGCCGCGCCCGGTGGTGAACAGGATCAGTTGGGCACCCGCAGCGGTCAAATTGGTGATGGCCACCTGATCGTTACCGGGGCCATCCACCAGATAAAGGCCGCCTGCCTCGGGCACCGTATCGCCGTAGCGCAGCGCGCCGCAAAGGGGCACCTTGCCCCCCTTTTGCACGCAGCCCAGCGATTTTTCCTCCAGGGTACTGATGCCCCCGGCGATATTGCCGGGCGAGGGATTGTCGGCAATGCCCTCCCCGTGGGAGATGAAATACTGACGAAAATCACGGATCACGGCGGCAGCATCCTCAAAGACCTCCGCGGAGACCGCGCGGGAGAGCAGCAGCTCCTCGGCGCCGAACACCTCGGGGATCTCTGTCATCAAAACACGCGTACCGTACTCGAAAAATTGGTCCGCCACCAGTCCCACCAGGGGGTTGGCGGTGATGCCGCTATAGCCGTCGCTGCCACCGCATTTCACGCCGATGGCAAGCTTGGAGATGGGCTGAGGCGTGCGGCGGTCGTCGGCAAGCGCGGCACGCAGCTCGGCAAGGATCGAAAGGCCCTCTGCCATTTCGTCCTCGCAGTCCTGTAAATTCAGAAAACGGACACGTTTTTCGTCATACGTACCCAGCATTTCCTTCATTTTGTCAAGGCCGTTGTTCTCGCAGCCAAGGCCCAGCAGCAGCACGCCGCCGGCATTCGGGTGGTGGCAAAGACCGCACAGCACCTGCTGCGTTCTCAGCAGATCGCCCCCCAGCTGGGAGCAGCCGTAGGGGTGAGACAACGCACGGACGCCCTCCCCTGCGCGCTCGGCCAGCAGCCGCGCCACGCCTGCGGCGCAGCCCACGGTGGGAATGATCCAGATCTCGTTGCGGATGCCCACGCGGCCATCGGCACGTAAAAAGCCCAAAAAGCTGCCTTTTTTCATACCGTTCCGGGGCTTTTTATAGGGCTTGTACTGCCAATCACCAAGCCCGGACAGGTTGCTTTTCAGGTTTTGAGGCCCCACCTGCTCCCCCGTCGCGATATCACGCGTGGCGTGACCGATGGGAAAGCCGTATTTGATCACATTCTCGCCCTTTTTGATCTCACGAAGGGCGTATTTTTGCCCATCGGCGCGCACCTCTACCGTATCATCCGCGTGGATCCGCATATTGCGCCACCTCCTCGGCATATTCGGAAAGATCGGTACCAAACAGAGCGGTGTCGGCAAGCAGCTCGGCGGTGCTGCACCCCTGCAGAGTCTCGGGGCGCAGCGTGTCGCCGTCCCCCTCGGCCTTCAGATAGTAAAGCAGCATCGCGAGCGAGAAGACCAGCTGCCGCGGCGTTTTGCCGTATTTTTGACGGTATTCGGTGATAGAGGGCAGCACGCGCACCACGAATTTATCCGCGGAATGCAGGGCAATGGCTGCCGTGCGGTGACAGATAAAAGGATTGGAGAAGCGGGCAAGCACCTCATCGGCATAAGCTCTCGCCTCGGCCTCATCCACCGACAGAGAGGCAATGATCTCCTCCAGACATTTGCGCAAATGTGCCGCAACGGTATCGTTTTCCAGGCATTCGCGCACCGTTTCGACCCCAAGCAGTCGGGCGTATGGGATCATCGAGGTATGAGCACCGTTCAAGATGCGCACCTTGATGGTGCGGTAGGGGGCGACAGACGGCACCCATTTAACATTGATGTCTGCCGCCAGCAGGGGCAAACGGGGATCCGCCTCCCCCTCGATCACCAGCAGGTGGAAATACTCGCCGGTGTTGACCATATCATCCTCGTAGGGCAGATCGATCTCCCCCTTCGGCACAAGGCCGGAAACGATGCGATCCACTAACGTATTACGGAAGCTGCAGGCGGTGCTTACCCAATCGGCAAAGCCCTGCTCCAGTCCCCAATCGGCGGCGTGCTGCAGCACGTATGCACGCAGGGTGTCGCCGTTGTTTTCGATCAGCTCCAGCGGCAAGATCAGCATACCGTTGCCGTTTTTTTGATACCGACGGTACAAAAGTGCGGTCAGCTTGGCCGGGTAGCTCTCGGGGCAGCGATCGGTCGGAAAATCGCATTTCTCATACCGTATGCCGGCTTCTGTGGTGTTGGAAACGATCACCTCCGCCTCGGGCAGCTCGGCCAGCTCAAGAAATTTCTCATACTGCTCCTCTGCCGCCACCGATCCGGCAATGGCGGTCACCGGGATCGCCTCTCGGTGGGCGCCGTCGCGCAGCACCTGGGTATAGTTATAATTCTGTGCCGCCAACGGATCCTCGCCCCGCGTTTTGCTGCGCACGATCACCACGCTGCCGTTATAGACGTCCGCATCGTTCATTTTCTGGATCATCCAGTCAAAAAATCCACGCATAAACACGCCGCCGCCGAACTGGATCACGCGGACGGGGCGCTCAGCCTTTTTCATCTCTCTGATATGCATTATTTTTCCTCCTCGACAAAGCGATGATACAGCGATTTCACGATACGGTATGCCTCTTTTGGCTTTCTGTACTCGTTCACGATACCCTTGTTGTTAAAGCCTCTGGCACGGTCCAGCCCCATCTCGGAGCAGGTGCGGATATCGCAGAATTGCCAGATGAAGCTGCCCTGCATCATGGGGTCGGCATGGAATTGCTTCAGGCAGCTGCCGATCAGCTCGGCCTGATACTCCTCGGTACCCTTGACGCAATCAAAGGTATGGTGCCCGTAGATGCCGGCAGCGCCGAACTCGCCCATGACCACCGGCTTATCCGCCATGCCAAGCTCCGCGCGGCGTGCGGCGAAATCGATCAGGAATTGCTGCCACTCCGCACGATAATCGAGGCTTTTTCCGTACCAGCCGCTGTACTTATTGATACTGATCATATCGCAATAGGCAAGGCAGATATCCTCCATCGGGTGGTTGGCGGCGTAGGTCACGATGCGGTTGCCGCCCTCGGCTTTCAAAAACTCGTAATATTGCTTGGACATCTCCACGCTCTCGGGCAGATCGGCGCGGATCTCGTTGTGCATGCCCCAGATAACGATAGCGGGGTGATTGCAATAGTGGTGCACCATTTCCCGATGCATCTGCAGACCGCGCGCGATCACAACGGGGTCGGCCAGCGTTTCGGGCGCAAAGCCGCAGCCCCAGATGGGGATCTCGCTCCAAAAAAGTACGCCCGCCTCGTCCAGCATATCCAAAAAGATGCGGGAATTGGGGTAATGGGAGCCACGGATCGCATTGCAGCCCATATCCAGTATGATGTCAAGATCACGCTTCATCAGTCCCTGCGGAAAGGCCATGCCCCAATCGGGATGATCCTCGTGGCGGTTCACACCGCGCAGCTCGATCGGCCTGCCGTTGAGCAGGATCCTCCCCTCCCTTGCCTCCACCAAGCGAAAGCCGGTACGGTCGATGAGATCGTCGGTGTCGGTGGTCACACGCAGGCCGTAAAGCCGCGGTGACGACACGTCCCAGCACTGCACATCAGACACGGTATACTGCAGCTTTAACGTGCGGCTCTCCCCTGCTTTCAAGGTCACGTCCTCGGTAAAAACAGCTGTTTTGTCAAGAAAACCCTGCACACGTGTCGTGTTTTTTCTGACACCGGCGTTGTAAAGCTCCACCGTGGAGCAGCATTTTGCCGTCAGCAGATCGGCGGAAAGTGTGTAATCAAGGCGATGATACAGCACGCAGATGCCCTGCAGGCGTTCTACCGTCACGCTGCGCGTGATGCCACCGTAATGATACCAGTCTACCCTCTTTTGCGGAATGGAATGTGCGTCAAAACGATTGTCCACCCGCACTATCAGCAAATGGTGCCCGGGGCACACGTTGCGCACGATCATATCAAACTGACAGAAGCCGCCATAGTGACTGCCGATGTGTGCACCGTCCAGATAGACTTTTGCCTCGGTCATCACGCCCTCAAAGACAAAGCGCAGCGTGCCACCCTCGGTAAAAAAGCGCTTTTCGTACCACGCCACGCCCTCGTATTCCAGCAGCCCCAGCTCGGTGTTCCACACGCCGGGAACCGACACGCGGGTGCTTGTGGGCAGCCCTGTGGCATAACCGCGCGCCTCACCCTCATCCATCGGATCGGTGCAAAAATCCCAGCTGCCGTCCAGCAGGGTGATCGCTCTTTTTTCGTGCTCGTCAAACAGTCTCCTCATGCCGCTTACCTCCTTTGGCTCTCTACATCTCATTATAAAGCAACCACGCCCTTTGCGCAATATCTTTTCGTACACATTTTTGACATTTCGTTCAATGTTTTGGGCGAATTTGAGTAATTCTCTTCATTTTTTGGCATTTCGGTTGATTTTTTCGCTACGCCGTGCTACAATAGCGCTATCAAACAAAGCAAGGAGCGCATCATGGCAACCAGACTGGAGCAATTCGGCTACGGCACCGCGTGGCAGCAGCTCAGCACCGATTATTACGAGGGCTACTCCAACAGCATGACCGATTATCATATGCACGATTATTATGAGATCAGCCTGATCCTTTCGGGCAGCGTAAAGATCCTGCTCTCCGACCGTGCCCAGCAGGGGGAGGGCTGCCGTCTGGTGCTGCTGCGCCCCCGCACGCCGCATTATATCGTTTGTGATCCAACACAGCTCTACCGTCGGCAGAACCTCCTGTTTTCGGGGGAGCTTCTGGCAGATCACGCCGATGTGCTGCGCGAGCTGCTCCCCGTCTTTGGCAAAAACGGCACCGTGCTGCCCCTTTCGCCCGAGGAGGCCGAGCGCTATCTGCAGCTGATCACAACCATACGGGAGGAGGCCGAGCCGTTGCGCCAGCAGCTGCTGCTGCTCTACCTGCTCTCGCTGGCAAAAAGCCGGGATCCGGAGCCGACCGCGCCCACCGCGCTCCCCTCCTTTGTTTCGGGGGCGCTGGACTACATCAGCGAGCATTACGCCGAGCGATTGGTGGCCGAGAAGCTGGCGTGGGAGCTGCACGTCAGCCGCACCACGCTGATGACCGGCTTTAAAAAATACACCGGCGCCACGCTCGGGGAATATATCACGCGCTACCGATTGCGCCGCGCCGTAAAGCTGTTGCAAGCAGGCGAGAGCGAGCCCGAGACCGCGCAGCTCTGCGGCTTTCACGACACCTGCAATATGATCCGCTGCTTCAAAAAGCATCTTGGCATGCCACCGCGCAAATATCTGGCCGAGCAATAAGATGCTCCTCCCACCGAGACGTGTGGCTTTCATTGGCAAAAAATCCGCCCGACCGAATTGCCTTCGGTCGGGCGGATTTTGGCTTTTGCGGCGAGGGAAACCGCAAATTCCAAATATTTTTAGTAAAATTCCATTTTTTAAGATGAATTTGTCAAATTCATTCTGTATTTTTTCTCATTTTTAGCTATTTGTCGTCTCATTCGCCTGCGGATCGGCTTCGACATTCATCATCCGCCGCCGCAGCACGAGCAGGCCTGCACCGAGGATCAGGCCGAGGACGGTGACGATCACCACCGGCAGCCAGAAGCTATCCACAAAGCTCTCGACCGCAAGACCCGAGAAATCAAAGGCACCGCTTTCCGCATTCTGCAGGTGCGGCAGGATCAATACCGCATCGGTTGCGACCACGATGGCACCCACCGCCATCACGGCGGCAAGCAGGCCTGTGCCGGAGCGCTCACCCTGCTCGCTGATCATACGGGTGGGGCTCTCGCGGCGGAAATCCATCACAGAGCCGAGGTACCAGGCTGCCAGCAGCAGCACGATCGTCTCGGGGAGCATATAAGTAGCGTTATAGCCAAAGGAATACAGCAATGCAGCCTCGGTGGGGATCGAAAGCCCCGCCCACACGGTGGCACCCGAGATCACGTGGCAGGTATAGCGCAGCACCGAGGCCAGCAGCGCGCCCAGCACCAGCGCAACGCTCTGCCGCTTCACGACCTTGCGGAACACGCCGCCAAGGCCGGCCACGGCAAAGGCCAGCAGATAGTCCAGCAAAATAATTGCCACAATCGACTGCCAGGTGGTGAAATAGCTCAGGTTGGAGAGCCCCAGCAGCTGCTGCAGCACAGCATAGACCGCGCCGGCGCCAAGGCCCCAGCCGAGCCCGTGACGGTAAGCGATGAGGATGATGGGCAGCATCGAGGCCACCGTGACCGAGCCGCCGTAGGGCATCTGCACCACCGTAAAGAGGCTGAGCGCGGTAGCCACCGCCACCATCAGCGCGCTCTCCACCAGACGCTTGGTGCTCTGGTAGGTCGTTTTTCTTGCTTCTTTCATAAAAACCTCCGAAAAAATAAATTTACCGCACGGAAATCTCCGTGCGGTAAAAGATATTTTCCCTCGATCTCTCCCTACGCCGGCATTATCCGTATCAGGTTAAGGGTTCGGACCATCGCCCGTCTCAGCCGCCTTATTTGACAGCACCCCTGATTTCTATGCGGTTTTCGACAACAGTATAATACAAGCGACCGGATTTGTCAAGCGCAAAACCGTTTTTTTAATAATAATGTGTTGGCGGCGACCATGGTGATATCCACCGTGCCGCGGAGCGCCTCGTCCACCTGCACGCGATCCAGATAATCCGCGGTACGCTGCTGCAGCATATATTCCACCACAAGACCCGTCAGCGTGCCAAACCAGCGCTCATTCTCGCTCTTGGCCCAAGCGCCGGCATCCAGCTCGGTGCGCATGATAACGTAATAGCCGGCCACCGAGTCCTGCAGGATGGCAAGATCGCCGATCTCCAGCTTGGCAAGCTCGGTGGAGAAGGTGTGGAACACGGTATCGGTGGCATAGGTGCCGGCCGAGAAATACATACCGTTGGGGGCGTAGGTGTCATTGAAGGAAAGGTTATCGCTGAACTCCTTCATATACTCCAGGAAAAGTGCCTCGTTGCCCTTGCAATCCTCGGCGATCTTCTCTGCCACCAGCAGTCTTTTTTCCATCTCGTCGGTGCTGTAGTAGACGATCTTGTTCTCGCCTTCCTTGGTGTAGTAATACTTGGGGCTGCCGTTTTTGACATCATAGGCGACCACCCATTTGCGGTAGACGGTATCACCGTTGGCATCGGTCTCCTCGGTGGCTCTGCCCTTGGTCGTATCGTAAGCGATCCTGCCGTTTTCCAGCACATAGACCGCGTCGCCTGCTGCGTCGCGGCGCTTGACCTGCTTGCCGTCAACGGTATCGTAAGCGATCTTGCCCTTCACCGTATCATAGGCAATGGCACCCAGCTTGCGGTAGACGGTATCGCCGTTTTTGTCGGTATCCTCGGTGGCGGTGCCGTTTACGGTGTCGTAGGCATACGTGCTTTTCAGATTGCCCTTATCATCGGTCTGATAGTAGCGCGTGTTGCCGTCACCGTCCTTTTCGTGATCGTGATAGTAGGCGACGATCAGCATCTGACGGCCGCGATAATAGGTGCGCTGATAGAACTGCTCCTTGACGGTCTCGCCGATCAGCGAGCCGTTCTCGCCGTACAGATGCGTCTTGAGCTGGGCGAGCTTGGCCTCGATGATAGCGGCATCCTTCAGCACGGTCACATTGGCACCGTAGGCCGAAAGCACCGCGTTCAGCTTGCTCTTGGAGCCCTCGCCGACCTCCTCGATCAGCTCGTCGATCCAGGCATCAATGGCATCCTTATCCGACTTATCCAGCTTGAGGCCCAGCTCCTCGTACAGGATCAGGGCAGCCGCGATCTGCCGCAGGCCCTCAAAGACCTGCTTCGAATAAAAATCGTTGTTGGTCTGATTATCCTCGGGCGCCCCCACATAGGTGCCCCAGAAGTTAGGGTCGTTCACGCTGTAGCCGGCGGCGGCCAGCGCCCCCTTCATACACGAGAGATAGAGCTGATAGACGTTGACCGAGATCTCCTCGTCCCCCGCCTTGAGCAGTGTTTTTCCGTGAGAGGCACAGCCGGAAAGCAGCAGCACCGCCGCCAGCAAAAGCGCCATGATCGGGATCAATCTTTTTTTCATAATTTCATCCTTTGGTTTTCGATTCTACAAGGTGCTTATTTATTATAGCACAAAACGCGCGGTTTGTCTATGCTTTTCTCTTTTTCTCCTCGGCGATCTGCCCGTAGGTGAGAAAGAGCTCGATCAGATCCTCCAGCGCGGTGGTCTTTTTATCAATATGGTAGCGGATATAGGGATTGGCCGAAAGCATCATCCGCAGCTTGCCGGGAAAGCGCGCGGCAAGCTCCATCCAGATATCCACCTCCAACGCAGGAGAGCAGATATGAACATCGGCGCCGTCCTGGCGGATCTGGGTGATACCGCAGCCCTCGGCAAGCGAGCGGATCAGCGCGATGCGCAGCAGATTGGAGGCGGCCTTGGGCAGATCGCCGTAGCGATCCAGCAGCTCGTCGGTCATATCGCTCATATCATAGCGGCTGGCGATCAGCGAGATGCGCTTGTACAGGCTCATGCGCTGATTGGCCGACCTCACGTACCGCTCGGGCAGGTTCGCATCGTAGGAGAGCGAGACCACACATTCCGTTTTTTCGGTAACCGTTTCGCCTTTTTCGGTCAAAACCGCCTCGTTGAGCAGCTTCACGTAAAGGTCATAGCCCACCGCATCCAGATGGCCGTGCTGCTCGGCGCCCAGCAGATTTCCGGCACCGCGCAGCTCCAGATCCCGGAGCGCGATGCGAAAGCCGGCACCGAATTCGGCATACTCGCGGATGGCCTCCAGCCGCTT
>SVQY01000046.1 GCA_015065135.1 Oscillospiraceae bacterium | reverse complement strand
CCAGCAGGGGGAGCCAAAAGAAAAACCATATGGAACATGTGCACGCACCTTTAGCTCAGTTGGTAGAGCAACTGACTCTTAATCAGTGGGTCCCGGGTTCGAATCCCTGAAGGTGCACCATGAAACGGGATAATTTTTTTGCTTTAAAAAGGCACCTTCAGGGCTCTCGCCCGGGATGTTTGCCTGCGGCAAACCCCGGGTTCAGAATCCAACGTAAAACGCAGGCGTTTTACTACGAAGGTGCACCATGAAACGGGATAATTTTTTTATGCAGTGCAGATTTGGCACCTTTATGCTTTACCATAAAACAAGGCATCTCTTTACTCTTTTTCTAAAACAAACATATAAATAAAAAACCGGAGGTTTGCAATGAAAAGGTATCATCTTGTCGTAATTGGAGGCGGTTTTTCTGGCGTGGCGGCGGCTTTGGCGGCTGCAAGAGCAGGAGCAGATGTTCTGATCGTTGAAAAATCAAATTGTCTTGGCGGCGCGGCGGTAAATTGTCTGGTCAATCCTTTTATGCCGTATTGGACCGAGATGGACGGAAAGCGCGTGGACCTTTCGGCAGGTATATTCAAGGAAATATATGAACGATTGGCGGCGCGCCACGCAACGAGCGGAAAAAGCTTTTTGGAAGAAGAATTGAAATATATTTTGAACGAAATGGCGATAGAAGCTCATATTGATCTGCTTTTCCATGCGTATATTTTCAAGGCAAATAAATGCTCGGATCGTGTGATGGCAGTTACTGTTGCCACAAAAAGCGGAGAAATGCAGATCGAAGCCGATTATTTTATTGATGCTACAGGAGATGCTCAACTCGCTTATCTTGCAGAGTGCCCCACAGTGCTTGGCAGAGAGCCCGATCATTTGTGTCAGCCAATGACATTGTGCTTCCGTGTGGGCAACGTGGATGTTGAGAAATTCTATGCAAGCAGAGATAGATTAAAGGCTGCCCATATGAAAAGCCTTGCGGCGGGAGAGCTGATCAACCCAAGAGAAAATATTCTTGTGTTTAAAACGCCTGTATACAATGTATTGCATTTTAATACCACAAGAGTTGTAAAGAAAAATCCCGTTTCTCCCGAGGAGGTAACCGAGGCAGAGGTGATCGCCCGTCGGCAAGTATATGAGATATATGAATTTATGAAAAAGCACGCCGACGGACTTGAAAACAGCTTTCTTATGATGACAGCGGCTGAAATCGGTGTCAGAGAAAGTCGCATGATCGTGGGTGATTACGTATTGACCGAACGGGATTGCAGGAATTGTGTCAAATTTGAGGATGCGATCGCCGCTTGCAATTACGATATTGATATTCACAATCCGGAAGGAACAGGCACCAGTCATTACTATTTTCCGGCGGGAGAGTATTACACCATTCCTTACCGTAGTCTGATTCCCCAAAATGCGGAAAATCTTCTTGTAGCGGGAAGGTGCATCTCGTCCGATCACGGCGCACAGGCATCATATAGAATTATGCCCGTGGTTTGTTGCATCGGTGAAGCGGCAGGCACGGCGATCGGTCTTGCGGTAAGAGATAAAGTTTCCGTTCGCAAGATCGATGTCAAAGAGCTGCAAAGCATATTAAAAGAAAACGGCGCGTATATCGGGGTGTGAATGATAGCGTGATTGCTTTATCAAGACGAAAACTTTCTATTGCAAATGTATGGATCTGTGATATGATCAACGATAAATCGAGAGAGGAGGATCACAATGGAGCATACGTTTCGCGGAAAATGGATATCTAACGCAACCTTCGCCAATCTTCGCGCGAGAAACGTTTTTCACAGGCAGCTGGAAAAGGTATCCTTGGATTGCAGCGAGCATCGCGATCAACATATCTTGTTCAGAAGATCTTTTTGTGTAGACAGAGATTTTTCATCCGCTAAAATCTACGTTTCCGCAGATGATTATTATAAATTATATATCAACGGACGTTTCGTTGCGCAAGGACCGTCACCCTCCTACCATTTTCAATATCATTACAACGAGCTGGATATCAGTAAGTTTTTGGTTCGTGGAAGCAATTTGATCGCGGTGCATACATTGTATCAAGGCCTGATCAACCGCGTGTGGCAAAGCGGCGATCGGCGTCACGGCTTGGTATGCGATATCGTTGTTGATCATTCCGTGATCCTTTCGTCGGACGAAACGTTTAAGGTGAAGGATCATTCGGGATACAGCGAAATGGGAACGTGCGGTTACAAAACGCAATTTCTTGAACGGTATGACAATCGCGCAGACGAGGTCGGCTTTGAAAAGATCGATTTTGATGACAGTGAATGGTGTTTTGCCGAGGAATGTCATTTTGATGATCACACCATGTCCAAGCAAAACAGCCATATGCTTGCGTTCGAGAGGATCGCTCCTCAACAAATATCGGCAAATGAGAACCGTATTTTGTATGATTTTGGTGCAAATTATGTGGGATATTTGTCGGTCAAAGCAAAGGGCGCTTGTGACGACGTCATCACGGTCCGCTGCGCACAGGAATTAAACGAGGATGGAACGCTTCGATTTCAGCTGCGCGCAAACTGTAAATATGAAGAAGAATGGATCCTTTCGGGCAGAGAGGACGTGCTGGATTGGTTCGATTATAAGGCGTTTCGATATGCTGAATTGGAAATACCCGATTCCGTGGAAATAAGGGATGTTACCTTTTGGGTCCGACATTATCCTTTTGCGTTAAAGGCGCGATTAAAGGAGGAATATGCGGATAATGATGATCTGAAGCGCGTTTGGGAGCTTTGCGTGCATACGCAGAGGTACGGTGTCCAAGAGGTCATTCAGGATTGCATGGAGCGTGAGAAGGGCTTTTATCTTGGCGACGGCTGCTACACCGCATTGACCCATATGATATTGACCGGGGATGATTCTATGGTGCGAAAGCTGATCGATGACGCCTTTGCCTCAAGCTTTATCACCGATACGCTTGTCACCTGCATGGATTGCTCTTTTATGCAGGAGATCGCCGAATATCCGCTTATTATGGTATCTCTTGTTCTTTGGCATTATCGCATGACCCATGACGTGGCGTATTTGAGATGTAATTATAAAAAGGTCGTTTGTTTATTGGAGGCATATCGCCGCGACTACGAAAGGGAAGGGCTCTTGCGAGATCTGGATAAATGGTGTGTGGTCGAATGGCCCCAAAATTTTCAGCATGACTATGATGCCGATATCCGCGAGGGAAAGATATGTAAGCAAGCGCATATTTCAATCAATGCCTATTATCTTTACGCGATCCGTATTGCCAACGCGATGGCAAAAGTTCTGGAGGCGGAACCGTATCGCGATGAGGCACCGTTGGTATTTGCTTTTGATAAGGCCTTTTACGATTCGGAAAAAAAGCTGTTCCGTGACAGTGAGGGCAGTGATCATTTCAGCTTGGTCGGCAACAGCTTTGTGTACGGCTTCGCTCTTTACCCCAATGAGGAATGTAAGCAAAACATATTAAAGCTGATAGACGCGCACGGCATTGATTCTCTTTCCTTTTTTTGCACCTTCCCGATACTTATGAGATTTGCCAAGGATGGAGAGTCCGATCGAATGAAGGCCGCACTTTTAAATGACGGTGCTTGGTTGCGAATGTTGAAGGAGGATGCGACCACTACCTTTGAAGGGTGGGGGAAGGATACAAAATGGAATACCTCCCTGTTCCATTTGACTATGAGCTACGCTGCGGTGTTTTTGGCGGATGCGGATCTGAAGCAGCTGTTTGAATAAATAGATGATGCGCCTGGTGGGTTCGATATCCGGGCGAATTTCGGGCGGTCATAAACGATCTTGTTTTTCTTTTTTTATTGACTTTGCCTTTTGACGGTGTTATAATGAAAGCGCAAACGGCACGATCCGTTACAAGGCAGAAAAGGAGGGGAAAGCTATGGAATTTTTTGCAGCAGGCAATCGTACCCGCCCCATAAGACTTTCCGAGGAGACGAGAGAGTTTGCCTATCGCTCCCTGATGCACGAATACGGCTTGGATACTCGCCGCGTGATGGCGATCCCCATGGACGACGTGCCGCACTTTGCCGAGCTTTCCAAGCTGGAGCAGTATGACATCGCCATCGGGCGCATTGCTGCCGAGGCCCCCATCCGTATTTGCAAGGGTGAGCGGCTCAGCGGTGCCGCCACCCTGGGCGCTGCCATGGAGCATCTGGTGCCCGTCACCCTTGACGGAAAGAAGCTGTGGGGCAGCATCAGTCATCTGACGGTGGACTTTGCAAGCGTGCTTGCTCTCGGCATGAACGGCATCCGTGAAAAGGTAGAAAAAGCACAAAAGGTGCATAACGGTACCGAAAAAGAGCCATTTTTGCGCAGCTGCATCGCTTGCCTGGATGCCTTTTCTGTTTGGCACGGACGGTATCTGGAGGCATTGCGCGGTCGCGAGGAATATCGCGCCAACTATGAAAATCTTTGCCGCGTGCCCCTGCAGCCGGCCCGCAGCTTCTATGAAGCGGTGCAGAGCATCTGGTTCACCTTTGCTTTTCTTCGCCTTTGCGGCAATTGGCCCGGCATCGGCAGGATCGACGTGCTGCTGGGGGATTACTTGAAGCAGGATCTGGCAAGCGGCGTGCTGACCTTGGCGGAGGCACGGGAGATCTTAGCGCATTTTCTGATCAAGGGCTGCGAATGGATCTTCGGCGGAGAGGTGCTGGCAGGCGGCGACGCGCAGCACTACCAGAATCTTGTGCTTTCTGGCGTTGGTGCGGACGGCAAGGACGTGACCAACGAGGTCACCTATCTGATATTGGATATTTTTGAGGAGCTGGGCATCGGCGATTTCCCCACCACGGTGCGGATCAATCGGCACACCGATGAAAAGCTGCTCCGCCGCGTTGCCGAGGTCATGCGCTACGGCGGCGGCATTCTGGCCATCTACAACGAGGACGTGGTACTGCAGGCGTTTGCAAAGGAGGGGTACGACCTCCGCGAGGCGCGCAGCTTTGCCAACGACGGCTGCTGGGAGGTGCAGATCCCCGGCAAGACCTTCTTTGCCTATATTCCCATCGATGCCCTGCAGACGCTGCAGCACACCCTCGGCGAGTACGCGCAGGCGGTGGATTTCGCGGATTTTGAAGCCCTTTACGCCGCCTATCTGCAGGATCTGCGGCAGGAGACCGAAAAGGTACTGGAAAAGGTAAACAAGCCCATTCTCGGCAAGGACGGGAACGGCGTTTGGGTCTGGAAAAACCGCACCCCCTGCACCGTGGTCTCTCTTTTGGAGCAGGGTTGCATCGAAACGGGGCGCTCCTATCTGGAGGGCGGACCCGTCTATAACGTGACCTCCCCCCACATCGGCGGTCTTGCGGATGCGGTCAACAGTCTGTATGCCATCCGCCGGCTGGTGTATGAGGAAAAGAAGCTCTCGCTGCCTGCGCTGCTGGAGATCCTGCAGCGGAACTGGGAGGGCGCGGAGGAGCTGCGCCAATACGTTTCCAAGCAATACGTGTACTACGGCAACGGCAATGACGAGGTGGACGACCTTGCCGCACGGCTGCTGGCGGATTTTGCCAAGCTCTGCAGGCTGCTGGACGGGCGAAGCGGCTACCGTATGCCCGCAGGCGTCAGCACCTTCGGGCGGCAGATCGAGTGGGCGCCCTATCGCTTGGCGACCCCCTACGGGCGTCGGGCGGGGGAGGTGCTGGCGGCAAATTGCTCTCCCACCCCCAATACCGACCTGGAGGGTCCCACCGCCGTGATCCGCTCCTACTGTAAGATCGACCACACCGACCTGGCAACCGGCTCGGCGTTGGATATCAAGCTGCTGCCCAAAACGGTGGACGGCGAGACGGGTCTGCAGGCGCTGATCTCCCTCATACGGGGCTTTGTCGCCCTCGGTGGTTTCTTCATGCAGCCTGACGTGGCGGATGCCGCCCTCTTGCGGGATGCGCAGGCGCATCCTGAAAATTATCAGACCCTTGCGGTGCGCATTTCGGGCTGGAACGCCCGCTTTGTGACGTTGGATCGGCAATGGCAGGAAATGGTGATCGCCCAGAACGGCGGATAAAAATGGTCGATTTGCTTTTTTTGTTGACAACGTTCGTTTCGTGTGCTATAATGGCAGTAACAGAGCAAAATATCATCATTTTGAAAAACGAGGTGCCACATGAATCGCAGGGACGAAAGAGAAGCATTAACACGTCAGACGGTGCGGGAGTTGCTGAAAAAGCAGATCAAGCGTAAGGTTATCGGCTCGCTCTGTACGTACGCCGTATGGGGCTTGAGCATGCTGTTTTTGCCCTTTTTGCTGCTGCTTGATCCCGAGCCGATAGGCGTGGTTTCCGTGATCCTCGTGTATGCGCTCCCGCTGCCTTTGTTGATCCCCGATGTGGTCTCGGCGGTGAAAAAGTGGCGCATCCTGAAAAAGGACGATTTTGAGATCGTGGAGGATCGGGTCTACAATATTGCCGAGGAGATGAATTGGAGCGCCTGGTTCTCTATGGACGGTCTTATTTTCGGTGATGTATTGCGTTATATGCGCGCTGCCCAAAAGACCTTCTATTTTGATCAGCACGGCAGATATTTTGTGGATCACAAACTCGCCTCCTATTCCTCCGTGGGGGATCATTGCTACCTGGCGGTATCCAAGGGTAAGATCTTTGCGGTCTTTAACGAAAAGATCTACCGACTGGAAAAATAAAAAGAAAAGTCCCGAAAGGGACTTTTCTTTTTATTTTTCATAAGGATATCCGACCTGCTCGTTATAAACGGTCTCATTGGTGACCGCGCCCGTGGTCAGATCCAGGGTCTTGTTGCACCCGTCCGCCAGCAAAAAGCGGTCAAAGGAGCCCTCCGCATACCGACGGAACACGTGCTGCGTGATCAGATGGAAATCGCCGTAGCGGTCGATGGCCCATTGGATATAGCGCTTCGGCTTGCCCGTGGTTTTTGAGACGTAGGTCTCGTCGGTAAGGATCCGATCCAGCCAGCGACGGGAGAAGGGAACGCATACAAGGCTCGGCTGCACGTGGTCGTAAAGCGAACGGGTGCAGCCGCCCCAGCCGTGGTGTGCCAGGGTACAGTAGTCACTTTTCAGCGCGTTGCCCCAAAGACTGACCATGTTCCGTGAGGAAACGTGATAGGCGTCGCCCAGATTCAAAAAGGTTTTCCCGTTCACGGTGAGGCGCGTAACGGTAGTGGTATCGTTGAAATCGTAGTAACGGTTGGCGTGCTCGGGAAAGATGTCCTCAGGCGTGCAGAGCACCTCGATCCTTACGTTACGCACCCAGAATACCTGACCCGTATGCATACGGATCAGCTTAAAGTCTCCCACGGCGGCGCGGAGTTTGTTTGTGGCATCGGGGTTTTCCGCATAGGAGTCGCCGCGATCCGAACGACCTATCAGCAGCTCGCGGGCGATGGAGGTGCAGTAGATGCCGCCCAGCTCGATCTCGCTGCCGTGGCGCAGCATCACGTGATGCATGCACCAGAAATGATCCACGTGCTCGTGGGTAATGATCCAAGCGGCAATGCGGAGCTTGCCTGCGGCGCTGCGCTTGCCCTTCTCCTGCAGCAGACCCCAGATGCGTTCTACGTCATTTTTACCCCACTTGCCGCCGCCGTCATAGACCAGCAGACTGCCGTCGTCCAGGGTGACAATGTAGCAGGCGCCAAAGTTGCCATCCTTGCGGGATTGAGGGTCATTTTCGTCATAATAATAGTAGTCCAATACAGACTGCGTTATTTTTGATAAATAGCCAATATCTACACCCGTTTCGGGGGTAAATTGGGGCAGAGCATAGCGATCCAGCGGTGCGGAGATCACCCGTGCGGTGCGCGTATCCGGCACGTAATACAGATGCGCATAGATCGTGTCGGAGGCGTAGGTGGCAAAAAAGCTACCGCAGGCTTCACGCTCAAAGCAAAGGTGAAGACCCTGCTCCTCAAGAGCTTTTCTGTAGGCCTCAAAGGCAACACTGTCGGTTCTGTTGGTATATTGCATCACGTGCTGCTCGCCAACATGCAGCAGTGTAGCCTTGGAATAGATCGGAACGGTCAGCATACTCATCTGAATTCTCCTCTCGCGGTGATCTATTGGTATTATAGCATTTTGTGACTGTAAAATCAATTCCAAAAGAAAAAAATAGCAGGCAGATCCTGTCAATTTCCAAAAAAGTTATTGATTTTTTTGAAAAATGTGATATAATGTTTCTGTAATAAAAGAAGAAAGAGAGAAAGAAAATGAAAAAGACGATCTGCAAGGTAGATTACGATACCGAGACCGCAACCCTGATCCATAGCAAGACGGTGGGCGCTTACGGCGATCCCGCAGGCTATGAGGAGACCCTCTACAAGACCGAGGGCGGCAAGCTGTTCCTGTACACCAACGGCGGTGCCGAGTCCCCCTACAAGAAGGAGGATATCAAGCGCATTTCCGCAGCTAAGGCTGACGAGTGGATGGCACAATAAATAAAAGGCGCTTCGCCAAAGCGAAGCGCCTTTTATTTTTTCTTGGAGAAGGTGTTTTTGGCTTTTTTTAATACCGTGTTGCCCTTTAATAGCAAAATTTCACTGTGCTTGCGCAAAAAACGGCGCAGCTGAGATTTGTGGTGACAAAGCTTTTCCTTGCAGTTGGCGCAGGAAAGGCAGGCGTTCGTCACCTCGGAAAAGCGCTCCGGATGGCGGTGCACCATGATCTCCCAGTAAAGCAGCAAAAGCAGCGAAAGACCCAGCAGACTCCAGGTAAAGGGATCCGGCACAAAGATCAGCGGTGTGAACATCATTGCAAAATCCCAGTTGTAGATGCGGCAGGAGCCGCAGCATTTGTTTTTCATAAACCAGGTCTGAAAGGGGCAGAAGAACAGAATGCAGATCATATCGCAGACCGAATAAAAAAGCGAGATCAGGATCAGGATCGGCTTGCCGATCCAACCAAGGAAAAATGCGACTCCGATGCAGCCGTTGAGCAGTAGCCAGACGAGAGCTACCGCAAGGGTCGATCTCCAGGAGCCCTTGGGGGGCTTTTCCACCTCTGTGGGAACAAAATTGCGCTTGAACTGCTTTTGGCAGCCCATGCTTTCCCGCTCGGAGGGGAAGAAGCGCAGCAGCATCTCACCAACGAAAACGAGCCAGATGACAAACATCAGCAGAGGAAAGCGCGCCACGGCGCCAAAGGGCTCACCCGTTCCGGTAATGACATGGATGAGATAGAAGACCAGGGCGGCCAACAGCAGCGCGGAGCGAAAGCAAAGCTTGAAAATATGCAGAGCGGAGATCTTGGAAATGCGACGGGTGCGCTTTGCCATGCCGGGTCCTCCTTTTTGCGAGATTTTTTCCATTATATCACAAAACTAAGAAAAAAGCGATGATTTTATCAAAAAAATTCAAAATTTTTGGGTAACATTCACTTTTGCACACATTCTTTGCCCGAAAAAAGAGGAAATCTTCACATATCCTCCTTGAAAGAGCGATAGAATTGAAGGAGGCGAGTGGGGCAAAGTGCCCTAACGCCGGGCGGAAGGTATGAGCCCATATCTTTCGCCTGCCTGCCGGAAAAGATCGAGCAACGCAGGCCATTTCACTTGTGTGTCGCCTGACGACGGGCGACACACAAGACCAAAATATAATATAATATGAAACAAAGCGCCCGAAGATGTCACTTTTGGCGCCTTTTTTCTTGCCAAAAAGGCTATATTGTGATATAATAAAATATAGTTTGGATTTCTCGGGAAGAGAAAGACCGATTGCAGTTTCCGATATCGCGCTATATGGAGGGTTGATATGGAGCCAAAAAAGAAAAAAACACAGAAATGGACGAAATTCCGCCATCGCATTGTGCGGAATCTGCTGTTTCTTTTGTTGGTACCGTATATCAAATGGAAATATCATGTCAAGGTCGAGCGCTACAAAGAGCAGGGCAAGCGGCCCTATCTGATCCTGATGAATCACCAGACACCCTTTGATCAGTTCTTTGTGGGGATGGCGTTCCGCGGTCCCATTTATTACGTAGCCAGCGAGGACCTGTTCTCCAAGGGCTGGGTCTCCTCGGTGATCCGCTTTTTGGTGGCTCCGATCCCGATCAAAAAGCAGACCACCGACGTGCGTGCCATCATGAATTGCCTGAAGGTGGCAAGAGAAGGCGGCACCATTGCTATGGCACCGGAGGGCAACCGCACCTTCAGCGGCAAGCCCGTCCATATGAACGCCGCGGTGGCGCCGCTGGCACGCAAGCTGAATATGCCCATCGCGCTGCTGCGCATCGAGGGCGGCTATGGCGTGCAGCCCCGCTGGGGCGATACCGTCCGCAAGGGCAAGATGCGCGCTTACGTCTCCCGCGTGCTGGAGCCGGAGGAATATAAGTCCCTCTCGGATGAGGAGCTGTTTGCCGAGATCCGCGACGGCTTGAACGTGGATGAAGGTTGCGTTTGCGGCGAGTTCTATCACAAGAGAAATGCCGAATATATGGAGCGTATGGTCTATGTGTGTCCCGACTGTGGCCTTTCCACCTTTGAGAGTCACCGCGACATCGTGACCTGCAAAAAATGCGGCAAGCAGATCAGATACCTGCCTACCAAGGAGCTACAGGGTGTAGGCTCCGATTTCCCGTTCCGCTTTCTTACCGAGTGGTGGGATTATCAGAACGATTTTGTAAATAGCCTTGATCTGACACCGCTTTGCGCCGAGCCCATCTGGCGCGAGACCTCCTCCTTCTCAGAGGTGATCCCGTATAAGAATAAGGTCTCGATAGAAAAGGAGGCCACCGTCCTGCTTTACGGCGACCGTATCGTGATCGAAGGGAAGGAGCACTACGAGTTCCGCTTTGACGAGGTTTCTGCCGTTACGGTTCTGGGGCGTAATAAGGTCAACATCTATTTTGAAAAGCGCATCTATCAGCTGAAGGGCCCCAAGCCCATGAACGCGCTGAAATATGTCAACATTTTCCACCGTTATTGCAATCAAAAGAAAGGAGACGACAATGTCAGGTTTTTGGGACTTTAAGGTATGGGGCAGTATTTTGGTGTTTGCCGCCATCTTCGGCAGCCTTCTTATTGCCAATATAATCAAAAAATCCATACCGTTTATGAGAAAATCGCTCATCCCCACCTCTGTTTTGGCAGGCCTCCTGCTGCTGGCTGCCTCTGCTATCTATCAAGGCATCAGCGGCCGCGTGATGTTCGATGAGCCGGCCTTTAACGGTAACGGCATGCAATTTTTGGAGGTCATTACCTATCACTGCCTGGCACTCGGCTTTATCGCCTCCGCCTTCAAGACCTCGCAGAATAAGATGAGCAAAAAGCGCACTGTCGAGATCTTCGACTCGGGCGTGACGACGGTTGCGACCTATCTGCTGCAGGCCATCTTCGGTCTTGGCATCACCTTGATCGTGGCACTGATCATTCCCGGCTTCTTCAAAGCTGCCGGCGTGCTGCTGCCCTTTGGCTTTGGACAGGGAAGCGGACAGGCGTTGAACTACGGCACCATCTATCAGAACGATTATGGCTTTACCGGCGGTAGCTCCTTTGGATTGGCCGTTGCCGCACTGGGCTTCCTCAGCGCCAGCATCGGCGGCGTGATCCATCTGAATATCAGCAGCCACCGCGGTCGATTGAAGGCCTCGGATAGCGAGGAATGTGCCATCACCGCCGAGGAGGTGCAGGCCGCCAATGAGATCCCGATGCAGGAGAGCGTGGATAAGCTGACGCTCCAGATCGCATTGATCGGCTTCGCATATTTCATCGCCTATCTGATGATGTGGGGACTTGGTGCGCTGCTGCCGGGCATGAAGTCCACGATCTACGGCTTCAACTTCCTGCTGGGTGTTATTTCCGCCACGTTGGTCAAAACGGTGCTGAGGTTCCTGCGCCGTCGCAACGTGATCAAAAAGGAGTACACCAACAATTTCCTTCTGACCCGTACCAGTAATTTCTTCTTTGATATTATGGTCGTTGCCGGCATTGCTGCCATCCAGATCGAGACCCTCAAGACCTACTGGGGCGTGCTGCTGATCCTGGGTGCTGTTGGTATGGCGATCACCTTTATATACACGCGCTTTGTTTCCAAGGTGTTGTTCAAGGAATATGCCGAGGAGCAGTTCCTGGCTACCTACGGTATGCTGACCGGCACTGCCAGCACCGGCATTATCCTGCTGCGCGAGGTGGATAAGGATTTCCGTACCCCTGCCGCAGATAATCTGGTTTATCAGACCTTCCCGGCTATCGTATTCGGCTTCCCGATGATGCTGCTGGCCAACTGGGCGCCCAAATCTCCTTACTGGTGTCTTGTGGTATTCGTGGCCTTCTTTGCCGCGATGAATCTTATCCTGTTCCGCAGTAAGCTCTTTCGCTTTGGTAAGAAGAAGACCGCTGCGGCCGAGGAAAGTCCCGATGCAGTCGAGGATGACGGTCACGCAGAGTGATTTCAAAAACGCAGGGCATAGCCCTGCGTTTTTTGGGTAAAGCTCTTGCAAAGAGTGTGCTTTTTTGGTACAATGGCAGGTGTAATGATAGATCGAGGTAAAATATGGAGTCATTTCTGTTCGCAATCAATGCGGTAACACCGATCATCCTTTTGGTGATGATCGGTTATTTCCTGAAACGGATCGGGCTGATGAAGCCGGATTTTGCCAGGCTCGCCAACAGGGTCGTCTTTCGGGTATTCCTGCCGGCCACGCTTTTTTTGAACACCTATAAGATCTCGGGGCTTCGCGCCGCCGATCTTGGCTTTGTCGGATATGCGCTGATTATGATCGTAGTGCTGTTTGCCATTGCCATTCCCGTGTCCATCTTAACCACGTCGCATGCCGAGCGTCGCGGCCCGATGGTGCAGGTGGCATTCCGCTCCAACTATGCGTTGGTAGGCCTGCCGCTGGCGCAATCCTTGTTCGGAGATGAGGGCGAGCTGATGGCGACGCTGCTATCAGCCCTCTCGATCCCGCTTTTCAACGTGCTGGCGGTGATCGCCCTTTCGGTCTTTCACAAGAACGGGGGAAAGCCCGGTATCAAAAAGATCCTGCTCGGCATCGTCAAAAACCCCTTGATCATCGGTATCGCTGCCGGCCTTGTATGTGTTGGTATCCGCGCGCTTTTCGTGCGTTGGGGTGTTTCCTTCCGGTTGACCGATCTGAAGCCGGTCTATCAGGTGCTGGAGTATCTTTCGGCCGTTTCCACGCCGTTGGCGCTGCTGGTGCTGGGTGCACAGTTTGAGTTTTCTGCTATCAAGGAGATGCGCCGCGAGATCGTGGTCGGTACGCTGGCAAGAGTTGTAGTGGCACCGTTGCTTGGTGTGGGTGTTGCGTATCTTTTCTTCCGCCATCAGTTCAGCGGCGCGCATTTTGCCACCTTTGTAGCGTTGTTTGCTACCCCTGTGGCGGTCTCCAGTCTGACTATGGCACAGGAAATGGGGAACGATGCCCCCTTGGCAGGGCAGTATGTGGTTTGGACCACCATTCTGTCCGCTCTGACCATTTTCCTTTGTTCCTTGCTCTTGAAGCAGGTTGGTATATTCTAAACGAAAAAGAAGGAGAGCAACGCTCTCCTTCTTTTTTGCTGCGCCTCGAAATATGTACATGGTTAAAATTAAATGTTTACAAAATATGAATAAAATATTGACAAATAATTCCGCCTGTGCTATAATGTAAGTGAGGAAGCCATTTGAAACGGCTATTTTGAAAAGGAGGAGTTGTTATGAAAAAAAGAGTGCTGCTCATTTGCGGTGTGGCTATCCTTTTGCTGCTTTTGGGATGTATGACCTTTTTTCTGATCACCAAGGGGCGCAATTATTCTGCGGATGGACTTGCGCTGAATGATCGGGTTTATATCTCCTCGATCTATATTGAAAATGAAACGGTTCATTATACGCTGGTCAATCAAAGCTGCCGTCGACTTTCTGTAGGTAGTCAGCCTGTTGTGGAGAAGAAGGTGGACGGCGTATGGCAAACGGCGTATTACTGGAATATGAGACCGGCGAACGGTATGCTTATCTCTCCCTTCAGCAGCATCGAAAGAGATTTTTCCATCGGCCAGCTGATCGATGATCCGGTGGGGGAATATCGCCTGCGCTTTAGCGGAGGGCAGAGCATTGTAGGATATTTTAGCGTCACCGAGGAAATGCGCGGAGAATTTACTGACTATCGTATCTATCAGCACGACGGTATGCGTTGCTCCGAGCTGATCCGCTTGAAGGAGATAAACTTTGAAAACGAGATGCTATACCTTGTTGCTTGTAACGATCTGGATAAAAAGTTAAGATTTTCAGGCACTATGCTGATACAGAAAAAAGAGGGTGAGGAGTGGATCAACTATCATCTGGAGAGCTATAGCGGCATTGATCTGGCCGCTCACGCCGAAAGTGATCGCCGTGTTTCGATCGGCGCACTGGCAGCAGGGGAATATCGCTGCATTCTGGCAGTCAGCCCGGGCGTTTCTTTGCTGCTGATAGCAGACGGCGAGAGGACATTCGTGCCGTCACCGGATGAGACCTATGCGATCGGGTATTTTACCGTTGCATAAAAAAGAAGGAGAGCAACGCTCTCCTTCTTTTTTATGCCTGCAGGATGAGAAAAACGAGCAGGGCGATCTGCCACGCAAGGCCGATCATGTTGACCGCCCAGAAATACCAGTGCTTGGTCTTGTGGCGGAAGCAGAACATTGCGGCAGTACCGCCCACGGCTCCGCCCAGCAGCGAGCAGCCCAGCAGCACCTTTTCGGGAATGCGCCACATCTTCCGCTTGGCCTTGTATTTATCCAGGCCGTAGAGGAAGAAATTGACCAGAGAAACGGCGGCGAAAATGATGGCAACGATCAAAGCAGCATCCATATAAAAGCCTCCTTTATGTGTTGAGATCAGTATACAGTATTTTGCGGCAAAAGGCAAGGCTTTTTGCCGTTATTTTTCCAAAAACGCGACACGTGTACGTATTTTTGCGCATTTTTACACGTGATATCCGTGCTTTGGCCAAAAGCGCAGGATCCAGCCCCGCACGTATTCCAGCCCCCGGTCCTTGTAGATGGCGGCAACGATCGCCTCCAGATAGAAGTCGTGATCGCTGTAGGGCAGGCGCTGCCCCAAAGGGGCATCATCCGCAAAGAATTGCTCGTTGTAGGCATAGTGATAAACACCGACCTTATCGCAGATGTCCTTCAAGGTGCTATTCTTCTCCAAGAGGATCTTACGCTTGGTGATCTCATCCTTGTCCATTCCCTTGTCAAAAAAGTACTCTGCCAGCACGAGCTTGAGCACCGTGTCTCCAAGGGTTGCCATGGCATCGTTGGTGTAGTTATTATAGCGCTCCTGCTGCTTGCAGAACATAGCGGACGAAAGATGAGAAATGTCACGGTAGTCATAGTCCAATCGCTTTGCCAGCTCTTGCATACGTGTTTGTATCAGCTTCTTGCTCAGCATTTCTTTATCCTTTCTGCAAACGGTATTTTTCGGGAGAAAGTCCCGTCAGATGCTTGAAAACGCGAGAAAAATAGTTGGCATCTCCAAACCCCACG
Source organism: Oscillospiraceae bacterium (assembly GCA_015065135.1). GTDB lineage: Bacteria > Bacillota > Clostridia > Oscillospirales > CAG-272 > Firm-07. Next base: position 3,081 of record SVQY01000046.1, on the reverse strand, counting down.
TTCAGCGCAATGCTTTCGATGGGCAGAGCGGAGGAGGTCAGCAGCCGTGCGGCATTTTCCACGCGCACGCGGTGGATGTATTCAACCATCGTTTGCCCCGTGTGCTTTTTGAATTCCCGCGCCGCGTAAGAGGCGGTCAGATGGTAGCGGGCGCAGATGCTGCGGGGGGTGATGGGAGACATATATTTCATGCGGATGAACACGGCGATCTGCTCCATCGGATTTGCATCGGCGGTGGAGGCGATCTGCCGCAGCCAATCCTTGCCCTCCAGCTCGATCAGCGCTTCAAAATACTGCATCAGTACGGTACCCACGTCCAGCAGGGTATCACGGTCCAACAAAGGGAGGGAACGGTACAGCCTCTCAAAGCTGTCGGGGGAGCCGCCGAGACGTGCAGCCCGTCGGCGCAGCTCGGGGGTGGCATCCTCCTCGCGCAGGCGGCATTGCCCCACAAAGACAAGGCCGATCACCTCGTCCTCCTTGCGCAGGGGTAATACCAGCTCGCAAAGCCCCATGTGACATCGAAAAAAGAAGGGAGTGCGGTAATTTTGTGCTAATGCCTGCGCTTCCTCGCGGTCGCTGTGATCGCAGGCCGCTCTGCCGCCCTCCAGCAGCCTCACGCTTCGGCAAAACTCGCAGTAATGTCCGCGATTGTTTTGCTCGCCCAGCTTTCCGTAGTGAAAAAAGGTGTTCAGATCGTAAAAGCAGATGCCGACGCCGCAAAGTGAACGGATGGCATTGATCGTTGCCGTAATGCGTTCTGCTGTTGTCATGTGACCACCCCTTTCCCTTATAGCCTATCACATTTTTGCGGATTTTTCAAGAGGAAAGGCAAAATTGTGCTAATAAAAGCCAAATTCGTTTCTTTACATCGGGGGGCGCCCCGCCGTATAATGAGAGCAAGACGCGAAAGGAGAAGGCCATGGCAAAATATCAGGTTTCGGACGGTTGCTGCTTTTGTATGGAATGTCAGTTTGTCTGTCCCGTGGGCGCCATTTCTATGGATAGCAAGGGGGCGCATATTCACGAGGAAAAATGTATCGGCTGCGGTAAGTGCGCGCAAAACTGCGCCTCCGAGGCAATAGAAAGGAAGGAAATATGATCACTTATAACGAAAAGAGTATCAGAGAGCCGGGCGGCGAGCTGCCCGTTTTTGGCGAATACGACGTGATCGTCGTGGGCGGCGGTGTTGCAGGTGTCGGTGCCGCCATGGCTGCCGGCAAACGGGGGTGTAAAACTCTGCTGATCGAGGCCACTTCGGCTTTGGGCGGTCTTGTGACCATGGGGCTTGTCAATATCCCGTTGGATTTTGTGTCGGGGCTTGGCAAGGAGATGATGCGGGAGCTGGATGCAATCGAGGGCCATTGGCACCGTAATACCGATCCCGAAAAGCACAAGCTCGTGCTGGACCGTATGATCAAAAGGTATAACGTAGAGGTTCTTTTCGTAACCTCGGTGGTGGATGCCATCATGGAGGGGGATACGGTACGGGGCGTTGTGATCCAGACCAAGACGGGTCGGCGTGCCGTGCTGGGCAAGCGCTTTGTGGATGCAAGCGGCGATTCGGATCTTGCCTACTATGCAGGTGCTGAGACCGAGTCGGGCAGACCCTCGGACGGTATGAGCCAGGCTTGTTCGCTGGAATTCACTTTGGGCGGCGTGAACTGGGAGGCTTATCGGAATTCGGATCTGAAAAAGAACGACCCCCGTTGGGTCAAGCGCATCCGCGAGGATCTGGCAAGCGGTCTGCTGCCCTATGAGTCGGATAACCATCTGAACTGGATCACCCATCTGCCGGGTCGTCCGCAGCATTGCGGCATGGACGAGGTCAGCATCTGCTTTGTGCATTCCCGTCGCTGCTTTCCGTTGGATCCGCGCGATCTGACCCGTATGTATTTTGAGGGCAGAGCGCAATCGCATATGCTTGCGGCATATATCAAGAAGGCGATCCCGGGCTTTGAAAATTCCTATCTGACCGCCACAGCCTCCCTGCTTGGTGTGCGCGAAAGCCGTCGTATCGTGGGTGAATACCGCCTGACCGCTGAGGACATTGCTTTTACCAAAAAGCACGATGACGTGATCGCCATCTCCAACCACGGCTATGATATTCACAATTTTGAAGAAACAGGCAACATCAAGTGGGCGCCCATTGAGCTGAACGGAGAAACGCAATACGTGATCAGCAATTCGGGCGGCTTCGGTACCACGACCCCGCCCCCCGACGGCAAGCCCGTGGTAAACTGCAAGGGGCAGACTGCCGAGTTTGCCGAGTTTGAGCCGGGACTGTACTACGACATTCCGTATCGCTGTTTAGTGCCCAAACGGGTAGAGAATCTGCTTGCCGCAGGCAGAAATCTTTCCTCCGACGTGTATGCCCAATCCGGTGCGAGATTGATCCTGTGCTGCCTTTCCATGGGTGAGGCGGCAGGCACCGCAGCCGCCATGTCGCTGGCGCAGAGCATCACGCCCCGTGCGTTGGATCGCCGTGCGCTGCAGCGCGAGCTGATCGCAAACGGCTGCAATCTGGGGCAGAATATGCGCGAGATCCCCGACATTGGCAGGGGTGCTTTTGAGGAGAACTATCAAAATCCCGAATTTCGTGCGGATGCCCGTGTGATCCAAAACGCGGCCAACGAATTTACAAGAAAATAAAGATAGCCCGTCCGCCAAGTGCGGACGGGCTATCTTTATTTGGTTGCTGTTACAGCTTTTTGCGGCAGCCGTCGATCTGAATGTTCTGCCCCGAAATATAGCCTGCCCCCTCGCTTGCAAGGAAGCAGATGAGGTTGGCGTTCTCGCGGTCACTGCCCGTCCTGCCCATATAGGAAAGAGAGGAGGAGGTCACGGCATCCACGTTTTCGTCCGAGGAGTCGGAAACGCTGCCGGGGGAGACGGCATTCACCGTCACGCCCTTATCGGCAACCTCCTTGGCAAGTGCCTTGGTGAGGGAGATGACCGCACCCTTGGTGGCGGAGTAGGCGGTCATGTTGCCGTTGCCGTAAACGCCTGCCACCGATGCCACGTTGATCACGCGACCAAAGCCCTGTGTCAGCATGGCGGGCAGTACCGCACGGGTCACGT
>SVQY01000045.1 GCA_015065135.1 Oscillospiraceae bacterium | reverse complement strand
GCTGACGCGCCCATTCATAGCAATTTGCCATTGGGAAATCCCCCTTTAAACATTATTTTTTCAATTTCATTGTATCATAAAACGCCGCAAATAATAAGAACGGCTATTTCACAAAAATAGGGCGTTTTTTAATGAAAGCTATTGCCTTTTTTGTCTTTTCGTGTTATAATAAGAAAAAACCATCACCGAGAGGAGATACTTTCGATGCGTGAAGATATACTGTCGCGGCTGACATTGATCAATGAAGAGGAGCGAAGGATCCTTGATGGAGAGCACCGCGTGAACAAGCGCCTGTATTCTGCATTTACCAAAGAGTTTATTGTAAATAGCCACCGCCTGATGCAGGAGGGAGAGCAGATCGCCTTGCGCCGTCATACCCGCTTTGCGGATTTCCCCGCTCACGGTCACAATTACGTGGAAATGACCTACGTTGCCAGCGGCTCAGTCACCCATGTGATCAAGCACCGCGAGATCACGATGCGCGCCGGTGACGTGCTGCTGCTCAATCGCCACACGCAGCATAGCGTTCGTAAGACCGGTGAAAACGATCTGGCCGTCAACGTGATGCTGGCTACCGAGTGCTTTCACTCGCTTGCCTCTGCACTCCCTCCCTCCTCGCCGCTTTCCTCCTTTATGGCTGAAAACATCCGCTCCAACGGTGAGCCGGAGTACATGCTCTTTTCCGTGGAGGGCGTTCCCCCTCTGGAAAATCTGTTTGAAAACCTGACCTATGCGCTGGTTGGCAATGACATTGCCAGCGTTGATACGCTGAAGGCAACGGTAGCGCTGATCCTGCGTTATTTCGGCGAGCTCCCCGAGTGTATGATCTCGGCCGCCCGTCACCGCTCGGATGCCGAGCTGCTGCAGGCGCGCATCGAGCATTATCTGCAGACCGAATTCCGCACCGCCACATTGGGCGAGCTGGCGGACAAGCTGGGGCTGAGTGTTCCCTATCTCTCCAAGCGGGTGCGTGAGCTGTGCGGCTTCACCTTCAGTCAGCTTTTGCAGGAGGAGCGCTTCAACGAGGCGATCCGTCTGCTGGAGGAGACAGATCTGCCCGTGGGCGACATCATCATAGCCGTTGGGTACGAGAACACCAGCTTTTTCCACAATCAGTTCAAGGAAAGATACCATTGCTCCCCCTTCCGCTGGCGCCGCAATCGTCGCATGATGCAGGAAAACGAGGAGTTAGGACTTGAGGAATAACAAAACAACACCGCGAAACGGCGTTTCGCGGTGTTATTTTTTGCTTTTAACGGTACCAATCCAGCACCGTACGGGAGCCGTCGTAGGCGCGCATCCAATCAAATACGCGCTCCTCGCTGCCATCCTCGGTGCCAAAAATATCGGGATTGGCATTTCGGTCGTAGTTTTTGATCCCGTAACGAAGGGTATCGCTGTCTGCCATCCGATAGATCTTGTTGATCCGACATATCTCCCCGTCGCTCAGAATGCCCGGCGTCACAGAAGCAAGCGTTGTCATACCGGTCAGGGCGCACATTTCCAAGTAGTCCAGATTCAGCTGTGCATCTACCTGCTCCGTAAACGCCGCGCAATCGGGATCCACACGGTAAAGGGTATCATTGAGGGGCAAGCGCATCACGCTATTGACGCCAAAACGCCTTGTCCATTCAAAGCTCCGTCCGCTGGTATCGTTTCCGACGCGGCAGACCGAATGAATGCCGGCGCACAGGTGGCCTATCACATTACAACCGATCACGTCTGCACTTCCCGCTCCGCGCTGAATGGCGGCATACAGTCGCTTGATGGCGGTGGCGGTGGTAATGCTGCTATCAAAAAAATGACGGTCGCTCCCGCAGATCAGATGCGTATGCTTTTCTGCTGTTAAGGGTACTCTTCCCGTGGCATCGTCTGTGGTAAAGTCATGCTTGATCAGATCAAAGCCCCAGGAGCGGATTTTGCGCGCATCTTTTTCCACCTGCTCCAGCGTAAAGGGGTGCGTGGGATCCAAAATATACCCACCTGTTTTGCCTTCACACAGTACGACCTCATCGGAGAGCTCTCCCATAGTGAGCAGTGGCCTAAACCAAATTCCCGCCTTGGCACCCTTCATACGGATCTCCTCGGCAGTTTGTGCCATATTGTCAAAACGCGCATTGGGGAGCCAAGGTCCCCCGATATAGGCCCTCTGACCATAGGTGCGATAGCGCTGCCAGCCGTCGTCGATGATCATGTAGGGGCGGTGCTTGGTGCCCTCGCACATTTGCATCAAATAATCAGTCTCGGTGCGCACGCTCTCTCTCGAAATATCACCGTATGCCCAATACCAGTTATTAACACCAAAGATCGGCTCCTTGGGCAATACGGGACTGTCACACATTTTGGCGGAAAAGCGCTTTGCCACGGCATAAGCATCTTCTCCCTCCTCGCCGCAAAGCTCCACGACCTCGCAAGCCGCGAGAGGCTCCCGCAAAGCAGCTCCGCTTGTACCGCTGCACAGATTTAAAAACAAGGTCACACCGCCGGAATCCACCTGCCAGAAGGCAAAGCAATCCGCACCGGTCTTGACACCGTAGCAGGCAATGCGTCCTGCTCCTTTTACATAGCAAAACCAGGCAAGTGCCCGATGGGGCATGAGCGAGCGCCACTCCAGATAAGCATCTGCCCCACTTCGCTCCCATTGATCGCCGTAAACACGCTCCACCTCTCGCATATCGCCGCGAAAGCGCAGCTTCAAATATTTCATCGGCGAGGCACCGGGATAAACGATCACTTTCGCAGAGCGATCTCCCACAACATACTCGTATTGCACGTCGCAGGCGGCGGTAGCTGCCTCCTCAAAGCGATATGCGCTCTTCTCAGTCGCCCCGAAGGCAGCATCCGGCTGCCGCAGGATCGAAACGAACGGCTTCATTATTTTTCCTCCTGATACGGTCTTTCGGTATAAAATATCTCCTGCCATTCCTTCGGCGCCGTTCCTTCGGTCGTGAGCGCGCCGTAAGAACGATAGTTGCGGCATTTATGCAAATATTCCCGCAGATTCTCTCCGTGGGGCGGATTGGCGGAGGTGTTTGACCATACCGCCTTGCCAAGGTCTGCGTCCACGACCGTATAGGTGTTGATCGCATCCAGCCTGGCGATCACATTTCCCTCCGGATCCACTATACCGGTATAGGCAATATCCCACTTGGGATCCAACTGACAGGAGGCCATATAAAGAGAGTGGTCGATCGCACGTGTGCGCAGCTTCATTTCCCATTGAGGCTTTAAGGTATCTCCGTAAAGCGGATAAAGCACCAGCTGCGCGCCCTTATTGCCAAGAGATGCGGCCGCCTCCGGGAAATAGTTATCGAAGCAGATGATCATGCCAACCCGACCGATATCCAGATCGAACACGGGATAGTCCATACCGTGTGTAAGACCTCTTTTCATTTCGCCGGAGGTCAGATTGCATTTGCAGTAGCGCCCCACGAAATGTCCCTCCCGATCCAGAATATAGGAGGAATTGTAAACGGCACCGTTCTCATCCACGTGGTAATCCCACGGCACGACGTAGGCATGATATTTCCTTGCCAGAACGGCACAGCGCTCCTGCCAGGCAGTCTCTACCTTCCGTAATTGATCTTTATTCTGTACGATTTCCCGATGCTTTACGTATTGAAACGCCTCGGGAAAGAAAACGAGGTCGGCTCCCTCCTCCAGACATTTGGTACCGAGATCGATCAAAGCATTTTGCCGTGCTTCCATGTCGCCATCCATTTTGTTATCGACCTGGATCAATCCGATCTTTGCCATAGCTGCTCCTTTCAGACTGTTACGGTTCTTTCCGTATCGCCAAAGCGCACGGTAACGGTATTTCCGTCTATTTTTACCTCGGGCGCCACCTGCGGCTTTTCCTTGGTAGAGAAAAACACGGTAGTGGCAAACAGATAGGTGCCTGCGGGCAGCTCAACTGTCTTCCAAGCGGGATAATAGGCATGAGGGCGCAGGTTGTGCATGCCCGGATGGATCTTCTGCAGCTCAAATTTTGTTTCTGTATCACTGACCACCCGAATGCTGCTGACGGTATCCCCATAGGTCAGCACACCATTCTCGTAGCGCCAGCCGTCGTCGGTCACGCCGATGCAAAAGCCGCCCTCCCTTACCTGATAGGGCCGGGAAAGCTCCACCTTCTGCACACGCACGTGATAGCCCTTGGAAAGCGGTAGCGTCCAAGTGGTGATACGGGTCTCCGGATCATTGGCAAAGGGAATGTGGTAGGAGACCAGCTGCTCCTTTGCGGAGCTGACCGTATGGATCCTGCCCCGCAGCGAGGTCATGGATCTGTCTGCCGTGAAAAGCGAGATCATATTGTCAAAGGAGGGCTTGTCTCTGGTGGAAAGCGCAAAGCCTGCGCGGGAGTTGTAGCAGAATTTGCTGTAGTAGCCGCACATATCGTTAAAGGCGTAATTGATCGTCTGGAAATAGTGGATCGCATTGTTGAACAGGGTCACACCGCCGAAATCCTTTTCCCCCTGCAATAGAAAATCCAATTTCTCCACCGGACATTCCACGAGATAATCCCCGTTTTCAATGTGCAGCGGCTTTGCCTCGGCGGTCCAGAGCGGATGCTCCTCCCCTGCCAGCAGGCACATAAAGCCCTCGGTCAGGCAGCAGGTCGCACCCTCGGAAGCGTAGTTTTCCGCAAAGCGCGCCGAAGGATAAAGATAGCCACAGTTGAAGCAGCCATCCTCGCTTGGTAGGCTTTTTTCATAGAAATAATTGATGTTGCGCAGGATGATGCTCTTGGCAAGCCCAAGATCCATGTCACAGCCGACCAGAGCGGCAAGCCCGAACACGCCGATGGCGGCAAAGCGATAGCTGAGCGATCTGCCGTATGCGGGAAGTCCGCCGTCCTCGTCGAAATAATGAGCATAAAAGCGCAGATACTCCTCGGTACGGCGCTTGTAGCGCTCGCAGCGCTCGGCATAATCGGGGGCGCTCTTGTTGCCGATAAGGATCCAAAGCAAGGTGTAGAGCTGATGTGCCCAAGCCTCGTAATAGTCAAAGCGACCGAACTCCTTGCCGTCACAGTACCAGCCGTGCCCCACGTAAAGCCCCTCCAGAGCCGTATACGCCTCCTGCAGATAGGGCTCGGCGGACGGATCCCAATAGCCAAGCTCCCGCAGTATCTCAATGCTCATCACGGGGTACCAATAGTGGTTGTTGGGCCAGGAATCCTTCAATGCCGCCATGGCGCAGCGGTGGATCCAACCGGCGATCTGCTCCTTTTTGGCTGCGGGAAGGGGCTCCCAAAGAGTCTCTCTTGCAAAATGCACCGCTATCAGATATGCGGCGATCTCGGTGATGCACTGATTGGCAAAGTCTACCCACGTGTCGGGCGTAACGTTCCGATCAAATCGACGGGGAGAATCCTCTGCCGTTCCCTCCGAAATAATGCGCGTGATATAGTCGCAGGCGTGCATTTCGGTACCAAAGGCTTTGATCCTGAAATCCGGATCCGAGAGAAAGGGGGCAATGCCCCATAAGGGGCGGAACAGCTCCTCGATGCGGGTGCATTCGTAGCCGATATGGTCCAATATCTGATAGATCTCGCCGTTTTCATAGCGGCGTGCGGCACGCTCCAATAGCGGAATATAGGTCTTTTTGGCAAGTGCTGCCAGCTCTTTTCTGCTTTTGATCATCGTTTTTCTCCTTTCAAAGCCTCGGCGGATAGCAAAGGATCCCCTCGGCATCGCGGAAGCAAAGCTCGCCGCAGCCGTAAGGAATGAAATATTTTTCTCCCCTTTTCGCCTGCAGCAAGATGTCTCCGACCGAGAGCACACCGCTCTTGGTGATCACTACGGTAAGGCAATGATCGGGGTTGACTGTGACCTCACCAATGGCGCGCTTCAGCGCAAAGCAAGGGGTATCCTCGTAGGAGACCAATGTCTGCAACGCGCCGTCAGAGTGCGGCTGCAGGAAATAGCGCTCACGCGCCTGCTCTGCGGTAAGCCCCTCATAAACGTAGCAATCCAGCATAGCATCCTCACCGACGCCGTAATGGATCTGTTGGGGCGTGCGCGCCACACCCGCCAGAGAGACCTTTTCCGCGTTCATGGTATAGTCGCTGGGCTCCTGTATCTCCAGTAAAAAGCAGCCTGCGTCAATGGCGTGAGGAGTACCGGCGCGCACCAATACCGTATCGCCGACCCGGACCGAGAAACGGTGCATGGCGTTCAGCATACCCTGCACGTCCTGCCTGTCAAACAGATCCTTCCATTTCTCCCTTGTGATGCCCTCCTTGAAGCCGATATACACGGCGGCATCCCCATCGGTGGAAAGGATATGCCAACACTCGGTCTTGCCGTAGCTTGTACCGAAATGCTTTTGGGAAAATTCGGGGGTGGGATGCACCTGAATGCCCAATCGCTCGGCGGAGTCCAGATACTTGATCAGCACGCCGCTCTCCTCTCTGCCGGGGCCGAAATCCGCAGCACTCACCGCCTCGGTGATCGGCACGGCACGACCGCCCAGCAGCACGCGGGAGATGCCCTCCCCCTCTATGTAATCTCTGTTTTTGGCTTGCACGAAGGAGGAGATCCAATCCTCCGGCTGAAAGGAATCCTGCGGATTGCTTTTTCCAAGCAGCGCTTCTAATTGCTTGCCGCCCCGATAGGTGCGGTAAACACGGTTTTCTAACTGTAACAAAGGCTTTTTCAAGATCATTTCTCCTTTTTGATCACCAACACGTCGTGGGGAGCCACGGTCACATCCTCATCAAAGCCGAGACCGGCGAGTCGCCCTGTCTGCTCTGTGTCGGTATAGTTGAATACAAAGGCAAAGCGAGCATCCTCGCGCTCGCTGACACGTACCCGCAGCGCGCCCTCAACGGTGACGTCGCGCAGATCATAGCGCCCGATCAGCATTTCCGCAAAGCGGTTCGCATCATTCCCCGCTTGCTTGTAGCCGTACCACAGATAGGTGTTGACCGAGATCACCTCGCCCTTGCCGAAGCGCTTGCGCACCACGGCAGGCGTGCCGTCTGCAAAATATCCCAGCGCCTCACCGTCTGTCAGCGCCATCAGATCTCTGCCGTAGTAGCCACGGTAGGAAACGCCCTCGCAGTCAAAGTCCAGCTGCTCATAGTCGGTATCGATGAACTCCTGACCCATGGCGGCATTCAGCTCTCCGCCCGGCAGCATGTCGTTTAGCATCGACCACTCGTCCACAAGGCCGATCTTGCCGTCACAGACCAGTACGCCGCCTTTTTCTACGTAGCGAAGCAGCGCTTTGGCAGTCTCCCTTCCAATAACGATATGGTTGGATAAGATCAGCAACGGATAGCTGTTGATCTCCTCCAATTTTATGATATCTGCGCGCACGCCTACATCGTGCAGCGCCTTATAGGCACCGCGCAGCGAGCTCATATAGATATCCTGATCCAGCTTATAGCATTTGGTGTAATAGGTCTGCAGATCCTGACAGACGCCGTCAAAAAGGATGCCCACCTTGGCACGTACGGGCTTCACCGCGCCGATCTCCTGCATTTCGGCACCGAATTTAGCGGCGAACGCCAAGCGCGGCGTGCTTCTGCCCTTATAATCGACCAATCCTCTGCCCGCGGTCTGTAAGCCCTTGGTGAAGGGGCGCCACATCCAATAGATAAGGCCCTTTGCGCCGCCGGCCACCGCCTCGTAGCACCATTGCTTCAGCTCATAAGGGCGCACGCAGGTGGTAGGATTGAACATGGCCTGGATGTGCGTCTGCATCTCGGCAACATAGAAGCCCTGCCGCCCCGAGGCGGCGTAAAAGGCGTCAAAGGTATTCCAGCGCGTATGGGGTGGCTGCGTGCCGCTGATCTGCTTGGGGTAAAAGGACATACCGATCTCGTCCACCGCTTCCTTTAGCAGAAAATCCTCCTGCGGACGCTCAAAAACGCCCTGCCCGTTGCAGATCATAGAGCCGATATTATCCGCCCAAAGAGGATGCTTGTCGTCTATCTCGCGGATCACGGCGCACCATCTTTTCAGAATAATGCCGACAGACGCCTTGCGGAAGGCGGCGAAATCCGCCGCAGGCATCACGCTCATCCACATCCAGGGGGCAAAGGAGACCTGCTCGAAGTCGGTATAGCAATGCTCCCAAACGTCGTTCAAGTGCTCAACGGTTCCGTACTTTTCCTTCAGCCAAAGACGGAATTCCGCCAAGGTGTAGGCATCATAGGAGTTAAAGGCGGTCTCGTTGAACACGTCATAGGCAAGGAGGGCGGGATGATCCTTATACGCCCTTGCCGCATCCGCAAAATGACCGCAGATCAGCTTGTGTACCTCGGGATGAAAATAATTCAGCACCCCAAAGCTGTTATGCTTTAATTTTTTGATGCCCTTTTCATCGATGCAATAGTAATCATCCTTCATTTCAAAATCGGGCAGATATTCCATGGTCGGCAGCTGCCCCGCCAGCTCCATCACCACCCGAATGCCCTGCTTTTGCGCCAGATCCAGCACCAGGCGGCCGGTATTGAAGGGATACCCTTCTTTTTTCTCCTCCCACCAGAAAAAGGCAGGCCAGATCACCACGGTATCCATACCGTTTTCTTTCATTAACGCAAAGTGCCGTTCAATGCTCTCGGCGGTATCCTCGCGAGTCAGCTTCAACACTGCGCCGTACAAAAACGAATGCTTCATTTGGAAAAATCCTCCGATTTTAGCCTTTGCCTTCATTGTAACACGCGCTCTGCCGTTTTTCTTGCATTATTTTTTGAAAAAACTGCACTTTTAACAAGTAAAGGGCAGCCCCGTAGGGCTGCCCTCAGGCTATTCAGGAATTTCCGCAGCAACGGGAGCCGCGCCCACCGCCGCTTCCTGCACTTACGGCAGGGGCGGTAATGGGGCAGAATTCCGCCGTTGGGAACGGCATCTTGCGGAAGGTGCCGCAGGGATCCTCGGTATCCGGCTCGCAGCACTCCTTATCCGGCAGGCAGAATTCGGTGCCCTGCACCAGCAGCTGCCCGGCACGAACAAGACGGACGACCGAGAAAAGTCCGAGCGATACCGTCAGATAACGTCCGCTGCCCTCCTCGTCTCCTACCAACGTACCGTTCAGCGCATCGGTCACAAGAACGGGAAGATCTGCACAACAGCAGCAGCAACGGCAATCACCAGCGCTCTCCATGATCTGTGCGCCAAGCACGATCGGATCTACCACCTCAACCACCGCTTCGGGGTGATTTTTGGCACAGCAGACAAGCTCGGGGGTCGAGCAGTAGCCTTCGGAGGCACTGCTGCGGAACACGCTGACGTTGCTCTCGCCACCGTAAAGCACCACGTGCTTTTCCAGTACGGCAATACCCTCGAATTCCTGAGACTGCCCCATCGGCACACAGACCTCAAAGGTCAACCTCACGTAAAATCTGGCGGTAACGGCGTAAAAGCCGCGGTTAAACTGAATGGGATCGGTCACGATATTGGCACCGCAAAGCTTCGCGCACTTGACACGAACGTGATTGGTGCGCGTGATCAGCTCCTCGCCAATGCCGGTCAGGAAAACGCGAACGTTTTCGAAGCAATCCCGATCACGGCAGGCATCCAGAATACGGGAAGCCTCGATACCGAAGCTATCCCGTGCCACAGCGGCACTGCCGGAGCAAGAAAATCTATTTTCTCCCATAAGGTTAGGGCCCTCCTTACTGAATTCGAGCCGTAAAAACGGCTCTTCCCTAACATCATATGCCGGCATCGGGATTTTGACAAAATTCGCCGTCACTCCAAGCGGTAGATCGCGCGCTCGGGTAACATTCTGTAATGCGTATCTGCAGCAAAGCTATATTGCAATGCAACATCTGCCGAGGAGAGTACGATCTCCTGCGGCACGGTAGACAGCGCGACCTCGATCTCACGGTGCGGCCGCGGTCCGTGGCCGCCGAGGAGCAAACATTCGGTAGCCGATGACGATGCCGTCAGCCCGTAAAGTGCGGCATATTCCGCATAAGCGGCGCTCTGATAGCATATGCTCTCCTCGCCATAGGTGATCATCATCTGTAAGGCGGGCTCGACCGATCGCTTGGTGTAAAGCGGCCACGAAAGGGTGACAGTGCCGCTATCAAAAACGGTCAATGGCACCTCGTAATCATAAACCGTGACCGCAATATCCTCATTGGCAGCAATCTCAAGAAGCTGCGGCAGCACCTCGCGATCACTTTCGCTTAGCGGTGTTGGAAGCCATAACGCATGAAGTGTGACGGTAGCGGCAAAGCGCGATAGTGCTCTGACCTGCTGCTCATGATAATGGGTCAGCATCAGCACGTCAATTTCGGTAGCGGTAGCCTCCTGCAGTGTCTTATAATGTTCGTAGAGCTGGGTCATACTACCGCCGGAAAGATCACAGATCATTGCACTTCCGTTTTGTACCATCAAAATGCCATCCTGCGTGCCCGTGGTGCGATAGATCACATCCAACCGACTCCGCCCGTGCAGTCCTGTAACGGTAAAGCAAACGGCAAAGGCAAGCGTTGCCGCAGCCACCGGCAGAAAAATAAAGAAGCGTCTTTTCAGCCTGACAACCAAAAACAGTACTGTCAGCACAAAGAACGGAATGAGGATATATGGCACGAAGCCGTAGCGTAAGGAAAGAACGCCGCCAAGACCGGAAAGCCACGCGGTAATGTGGAGCATAACCTTCGCGATCCAGGAAGCGATCAGTAGCAGAAATCGCCCGATCACAGGTATGGATGAGCTGAGAATGGCCAGTATGCCAAGGATCATCAATGGCGTGCTGAGCGGCACGACAATGAGATTGGAAAGCGGTGTCAGCAGCGAGATCTCCCCAAAGGTCAACCATTGCACGGGCAGCACAGCGACCGTGGCAAAGAGCGTGACCGCCAGCGAGGAAAGCACCCACCGCAGCAAACGCTGCAGCCAGCGGCGCAGGCCGCGGCGCGCAAGTCTGCGCCGCAGACTTCCCTGCAGCTCACCATACGCCAAAAGACCAAAGGTTGCAAGCATCGTCATCTGGAAGGAAAGATCCAGCATTGCAGAGGGAGCAAACAGCAGGATCAGCGAGGCACCAAAGCCAAGAGAGGTCAAGGGATCGTGATCCGCGCGCAGAAAAAAGGATAGATGTAAAAGCAGCAGCATAAATACGGCACGCATCACCGAGTAGGAGCAACCCGTTATAAAGAGATACCCCAAGCAAAAGAGCGCCGTAACGATGATACGTAGCTTTTTGGGCAAACGAAACAGGATCATAAACCGATCCAGCAGCATAGAAATGATCGCAAGATGCAGACCGCTGATAGCCAGCAGATGAGAAAGCCCCGCACGCCTGAAATCTCGCTTCACCTCACCGGAAAGTGCTTCTCGTGTACCGAGCAGCATAGCCGAGATCAGCTCTACCGCATCGCTGTCGATCAGCGAAAGCAGCTTTTGATGCAGATCGCCCCGCCAATCTGCAAGACGTGCCCTGAGGCTATGCGTACCGTCCTTGGCAAGGGTCAGCTGCGCGGCATCCGATGGGATCAAAGCCAGATACGCGCCGTCAGCGCGGCATTCGCGCTCTTGACCGACGTAGCGACTATGCTCTGCCATATCAGTACAATAAAACCGTCCTGCCACTACATCACCAAGATAAAAAGGCGACACACCATCCAGTACCAAAAGCGCTTTGGCGTGCCGCCGAGCACCCTCCAGCTCGGTCACCCGAACCAACAGTCTTGCACCATAGCCATTGCTTTCGTAGATCTCAAGAATCTTGACCTCGGCCGCAACCTCGCTGTCAAGTCTGGGCTCCAAAGGTGCTTCGGAGCATTGCTTTTCCGCAAAAACGCAGCCAAAGCTCAACACAAAGATCAGTAACAGCGCCGCCAGATAGCACAGGGCATCCTTTTTCGTGCGGATCGCCGGGATCAGAACTGCCAAAAACGAAATAGCGGCTACAACTGTCACCCATAGTGTTGCTATACGAGAGAGTTGAAGCGCGATCGCAATACAAGCGGCCAATATCACGGCACCGAGTGCCAACGGCCTGCAACGGAATATGCCCATTCAGCTCCCTCCTTTGTTGCAAAAAATCATTTCATTATACGACAAAAACTGCCATTTTGTCAACCTAATCCGCATACCACGGCAAAATTTATGAAAAATGCTTGACAAATAACTATTTATTCGCTATAATAAGGAAAACTATTGCCCAAATATTTATTGGAGGAAACGTTATGCTTGAAAAGGTAAAGGAACTGCTGGTTGAGGAGCTTCAGATCAATCCCGATGACATCACCATGGATGCGGAGCTTTCCAAGGACCTCAACATCAACTCGATCGAGCTCGCTGACCTGATCATGCTCTGTGAGGAGAAGTTTGGCATCGAGATCAACGAGGATGACACCAACAAATTCACCACTGTGGGCGACGTAGTAAACTACCTCGAGTCCCTCTGATCCATAAAGAACGGAGCGCTGCAGCGCTCCGTTCTTTATTTTTTTCATATTTTTGCTTCCCTCGTTCTATAGTAAAATGAGGTGATGCAATGAAAGCACGTAATAAATGGTTCTCCTTTGGCGTGGCATTTTTGGCAACGATGCTGGCGCTCATTCTGGTCTTCCAAGCAAGTGATCATATCACAACGGAGCTTGCCGTCAATACAAGCGAGCATTTCCCCGTGATCATTTTGGATGCGGGTCACGGCGGCGAGGATGGCGGCGCCGTCGGTGTGAACGGTGTGCAGGAAAAGGATCTGAATCTATCACTCACACAGCAGCTGGCGATGCTTTTGCGCCTGGAGGGCTACACGGTGGTGGAAACGCGCAACGATGACCGTCTGCTATATAGTGCCGATACCCCCAAAGGTCACAAAAAACGATCTGATCTCGTCAATCGACTTGCCTATACCACGCAATACCCGAACAGTATTTTTATCAGCATTCATATGAACACCTTTCCGGATGTTGATTGCGAAGGCGTGCAGGTCTGGTATTCGCAAAATGATGCCGCCTCCAAGGAGTGGGCAGAAGCCATTCAAAGCCATATCAGGCAGGAGCTGCAGCCCTCCAACAATCGCAAGATCAAGGCCGCAACGAGCAGTATCTATCTGCTGCGCCACGCCCAAACACCCGCTATTCTGATCGAATGCGGCTTCCTTTCTACCCCTGCGGAATGCGAAAGGCTCTGTGATCCCCTTTACCGTATGCAGCTTGCAGCTGTATTTTTTGCGGCGATCAGCGAAAAAACGCCACTTTCGTCTTGCAAGTAGGCAATAGATATGATATAATGAGCACAACGAATTCGCAGCAATGCAGGAGGTCAATGTGAGACTGAAAACCGTTTATATCTGCTCCGAGTGCGGCAACCATTCCCCGAAATGGATGGGAAAATGCCCCGGCTGCGGCGCCTGGAACAGCTTTGTGGAGGATGTGGTCGGCGAGGAAAGCAAGGCGGATGCCGCCAGATCCCCCCGCCGCGCGCTGACGGCACGTGTCGGCGAGCATAAGGCGACCCCTTATAAGGATATGGAAATGCCCTCCTACATCCGCACCGCCACCGGTCTCGGCGAGCTGGATCGGGTGTTGGGCGGCGGTCTGGTGCTGGGCTCTGTGGTGCTGCTGGCAGGTGAGCCGGGCATCGGTAAATCTACCCTGCTTATGCAGATCTCGGATATTCTGGGCAGTCATCGCCGCGTGCTTTACGTTTCGGGCGAGGAATCCGACGGCCAGCTCAAGCTTCGCGCCGAGCGACTTGGCGTAGCGGGAGATAATCTCTCTATTCTGACCGAGACCAATATTGAGCGCATTCTGAGCGAGATCGACCGCGTTTCCCCCGATGTCGTTATTGTGGACTCGATCCAGACCATCTACAGCGATAATATCAACTCCACCCCGGGTGCCGTCACGCAGGTGCGCGAGACTGCCCTTGCCTTTATCAACAAGGCAAAGACCGATAATATCTCGGTCATTCTGGTAGGTCACGTGAACAAGGAAGGTACGATTGCGGGCCCCAAGGTGCTGGAGCATATGGTGGATGCGGTGCTTTATTTTGAGGGCGAGCGACAGCAGACCTACCGCATTATCCGCGCCATCAAGAACCGCTACGGCTCTACCAATGAGATCGGCGTGTTTGAAATGACCGATGAGGGGCTTGCCGAGGTGGCGAACCCTTCGGAAATGCTGCTGGCAGGCAGACCGCAGAATACCCCCGGCAACTGTGCCGTGTGTACTATGGAGGGTACCAGGCCCCTGATCGCGGAGATCCAGGCGTTGGTCAGCGCCACCGCGTTCCCTGCGCCCCGTCGCACCTCCAACGGCATTGATTACAACCGCCTTTGCCTCATTCTGGCGGTGCTGGAAAAGCGCCTTGGCCTTCGTTTCTCGGTAAACGACGTGTATCTGAACGTGATCGGCGGTATGCGGCTGGACGAGCCTGCCTCCGACGTGGCGGTAGCCATGGCGCTGATCTCCTCTCTTACCGACCGTGCCGTGCCCGATGAGCTGATCGCCATCGGCGAGTTGGGACTTTCGGGCGAATGCCGTTCGGTCTCAGGACTGGAATATCGGGTAAAGGAGGCCGCACGCCTCGGCTTTAAAAAAGCGGTCGTGCCTTTCCGCAATCTGGAAAAGAGGCAGATCAAGGCTGACATCGAGCTGATCCCCATCAAGAGCATTTTTGAGGTACTGAAATACCTTTCAGCATCGGAAAAAATACAAAACTAAAGCACGATCCCTCTGTGCTTTACAAGAAAAGAAAGGAAATCAAAAAATGAAAATTTTGCTTGTATCTGTCGACGGTATGCGCCCCGACGCGCTGCCCAAGGTCAAGAACGCACAAAAGCTCATTGCACGCTCGGCTCATAATATGAGCGCGCAGACCGTCTTTCCGTCTGTAACGCTCCCCTGCCATATGTCGCTGTTCCATAGCGTGGATCCCGGCAGACACGGCACGACCACCAACACCTATGCCCCCCAGGTGCGCCCCGTTAAGGGCATCTGCGAGGTCCTCAAGAAAAACGGAAAGAAATGCGCTTTCTTCTATAACTGGGAGGAAATTCGCGATCTGTCCCGTCCCGCATCCCTCGCCCACGCCTGCTTCATCAGCGGCGGAAAGCTTGGATACGGCAAGGCCAATCCCATGACCGCAGACGCAGCGATCAATTTTCTCACTAAGGAGGATATCGACTTCTCCTTCCTTTACTTCGGTTACCCCGATGCCGTGGGACACAACAGCGGCTGGATGAGCGACCAATACTTTGACTCGTTGGAAAACTGCTGGTACAATATCGAGCGCGTTGTAGAAGCGCTGGGCGACGAGTATACCGTGATCATTACGGCCGACCATGGTGGACACGACAGGACCCACGGCACCGAAAAGCCCGAGGATATGACGATCCCCGTGATCATGCTGGGCAAGGACGTCAAGCCGGGAGAGGCGTTTGCGGGCGCCAACATCAAGGATATTGCCCCCACCGTCGTCAAGCTGCTGGGCGTTGAGCCGGACGAGGAATGGGAAGGCACAAGCCTGATCTGAGTTATTGCAAAAAGAACGCGGCACAGGGATTTTCCCTGTGCCGCGTTCTTTTTGCGGTATTGCGCTATGGAGAAAGCATCACCCTATACGTTCTCCCTTAAGATGCGCATATTCATAAAAAACTTAAATTGCGTTCTTTTATTCAACGCGTTTCGTCTTTTTTGAAACACTCGCACAGCAACGAACTCAACGCCGAAGTGACGGTAAAAGCAACACCAACGTAGACCGCGATGGAGTGCGCTTGCGCAATATTATAGGTCAACGTGCAAAGCGAAGCAAAAATAGAAATCACCTTGGTTTGGCGGGGATCCTTCATCCAAAAGGCCACTGTGGAAAGCGAGGAGCCGGCGGCAGGAAAAATGCTGAATGCGTTTTTCCATGTCAGTACGGCAGACGTGGCATACAGGGCGAGAAAGACAAACAACCACCATACGCTATTTCCTCTCCTCTCCTTTCTGTCATTGGAATAAAACACCACACCGCGACAGATGCAAAGTCCACTCGTGGCCGCCGCGGGATAGGCGGCGATCAACAAATAGTGTGTCAGCCAGCACGCGTCCTGTACCAGCTTAGCGGCCAAAATTCCCTTCTTTGTCCTTCGCCGATAGATGATCAACGATGAAACCACCGCAACGCCGCCAATGACCTGTGCGATCCAATACTGTGCGCCGTTCAAATCTCCAGCCAGCCTTTCCCCTCTGCGGCGCTCTCGTACAGCTTATCCAGCACGTAGCGGGATCGGATGCCGTTTTCGGCAGTGACCGTAAGAGGCGCACCCGTGCGCAACGCGTTTGCAAAGTTATCGGCGGCTTGATTCCATTCCCGCTTGACGGGATACGGACTTTCCTCGGTCCATTTTCCCTCCTGCCACCAATACACGTGATCTCCCTCGGGACCGCCTGCCGTCAAAAGATAAGCGCCTTTGTCGCCGTACACCTCGATACGGGTGTACCAGGAGGAGGCGGGATAGGAGGTGGTAGCGGAAAGCCGAGCGATCAAGCCGTTCTCATAGGCCATTTCCGCAATGCCGTAATCCTCCGCTTCGATATCGTGGGTCTGCGTCGCCACGGTGCATCTGACCCTTTGGGGCATGCCGAATATGCTTAAAATACGATCGATCTCATGAATACCCTGGTTACTCAGCGCACCGCCGCCATCCAGCGCAAAGGTGCCGCGCCAACCACCGTTTTCTTCGAAATACGTCTGATTGCGGCGAATGTTCAGAACGGTATTCACGGATTTTACCTTTCCGAAAAATCCGTTGGTCACGGCCAGCTCCAATTCCTTCAAAGGGCCTCTGAAATGCAGATCAAAATCAGGAGCGAACAGCAAGCCCAGCTCCTTGGCCAACGCGGCTACGCGAGCACATTTTTCCGCCTTCACATCCATGGGCTTTGTGGTCAGCACGTGCTTGCCCGCCAACAGGCATTGCTCCGCAATATCACAGTGAGTACCGGTGGGTGTCACAATGTACATCACCTCTACCGCGGGATCGCGCAGGAAGGTGTTGATATCGGCGCTGTAAGGCACGCCGTACTGCTCGCCCACCGTCTTGGCCTTTTCCCGGTTGATATCGCAAACGCCCACCAGCTTGATACCGCAACTTTCGCTGATCTGGGCGCAACGGTTCTTGCCCATACCAAGACCTACGACGACCATGCGGACGGGGTCATTCCTGTAGGGGCGATCAAAATAGTGCTTCACCGAAAGAGCCGTTTTCATATCTGCAGGAGCACTTTCGGGCCAAGCCTTTTGAATATACGTATAGCAGCGTCGGGTAGCCTCCTCAGGGGTCAGAGCAGTCACCGATGAAGGAAGATGCGTTTCAATCGATACGGGCATATTCTTACCGGTCACAAGCGCGCCGCGCAGCACCCTGTCCCACGGTACCTTTTTGCCTTCCACCTCGGGTAGTACGCCACGGCACTTTACGTGCAGCATATTGGCGTATTTCAAGGCTTTGGTGAAGTAATCAATACAATCCCCCCGAGCCTCGGGCAGTAGCTCAAACATATTGGAAACATCCCATGCCATGCCCCACTCGGGCATTTTTAACGCCTCCAAAAAGGTGATGACTTCGTCCGGGGTCTGACCGCAGTTCTCAAAGCCCAGAATCAGCCCCGCCTCCTTGGCTCGCTTGGCAAAGGGAGCAAACATTTCAAGCACCTGCGACAGAGCATCGGGACGCATCGCAAGCTCTCCGCATCGGGGGTCGTTTTGATCGTGTTGCCAGAAATTGAAGGAACGCACCAAGCGACAGTCCAGAATATCCGCGGCGCGAATGATCCCCTCCAGCTTTTCGCGCTCCAGCCTTACCCGTTCCTCATCGGGCAGGTGTATTTTACAAAGAGAGGACTGGATCACTCCCGTTTTCAACCCCAGACTGTCCAGTTGGCGCTTCAACGCCTTCAGCTGCTCCGTGGTTTGCTTTTCAATCGGCATACCGTTGATAAGTCCGCGGAAATCTACGTACTTCATACCCCATTCCGCATACTTGGGCAGGACCTCGGTGACCTCTTTTTTCAGCTCGTCCGTAAAAACAGAAATATACATTTTTTGATTCCTTTCTTGACTTTTGAATCCGGCCCCTATATAATAACATTAAACGAGCCTCATTTATAGGACGAAATTAAGAAAAAATAGGATATTTTTAATATGGACGATTGCTATTTTGAAAAAAAGACCTCCCTGCACTTGCAGGAGACCGGCACACCCATTCAATTCGTGCACCGTCGCAGCTTTGACGATCCCTCCGGCTTTCGCCTGCATTTGAACGACTGTATCGAGCTTTACGCCTTTGTTTCCGGCGAAGCGGATTACGTAATAGAGGAGGAATGCTTTTCTCTGTCGCGCGGGGACCTTTTGGCCATTTCCCCCCATGCGGTACACGTGCCTATTCTGAAAAAACCATGCGCCTACGAGCGCTTTTACATCCTGATCCCCCTTTCCTTCTTTTCCTGCATCCATCCGGATCCTCTGTCCCCCTTTTTATCGGGCAACAACGCGCGACCGAAGCTGACGGATGCCGCCAAGGAAAAGGCACTTTCCGTGCTTTATGAGATCAGCAGACTATGTGACCGCGAGGACGGAGAGGGCGTGCAGCTGACAGTCCTTGGACTGATCCTTCAGCTGCTGGGACTCATCAACGATGTGAAGTACTGCGCTGATCCGGCCCCGCTGCAGGAGCCCTCCGGCGTGCCGCTGCTGCTGCGCAGGATCCTGCAATATATCAGCCTTTCCCCCCAAGAGATCACAAGCGTGGAAAGCATTGCCGAGGCCTTTCACATTTCGCCCCCTTACCTTTCCTCATTATTTAAAAAGCACGTGGGCGTTACCGTAAGCAGTTATTTGCGCGTAAAAAAGATCTCCCTTGCCAAACGGCTGCTGGCAGAAGGACGCTCGGTTGCCTTTACCTGCTATGAATGCGGATTTTCCGACAGTTCTCATTTTATTAGGACCTTCAAGCAATACACGGGGATGACGCCCCATAGGTACAAAAGCCTGTACACGCAAAAAAGCTCCGACTGCTAAAGTCGGAGCTTTCCTTTTTTACGCGTTTTCAAACATCTCGATCAGCACCTTGCCGGTGTTGGCGGCGACCTTCAGGAACTCCGGCACCATGCTTTCGGGCCATTTGCCGTAGACCAGCTCGTAGGTCAGATTGCCCTTATAGCCGATCTCCTTCAAGGAGGCCATCTGTGCCCGCCAGTCGATGTCGCCCTGGAACGGGATCACGTGAAGATCCTTGTTGTAGTAGTTGTCGTGGATGTAAGGGATTATCTGAATGTAAAAACAAAGTTAGAGGTTTTATTTTGACACCAGTCAAAAATAAAAATACAATTAGTTTTTCTTATATTGGATGTGATTATACAAAA
>SVQY01000088.1 GCA_015065135.1 Oscillospiraceae bacterium | reverse complement strand
TCGGTCCCTGGACCATCGTGGGTCTGCCCTCGGAGATCTTTACCGACATCGGCAAGGAGATCAAGGCCAAATCCCCCTGTCCCGGCACCATCGTGGTAGAGCTGGCCAACGGCACCCACGGCTACGTGGCCACCGAGCTTGCCCACGAAAAGGGCGTGTATGAGACCAACTTCTGTGCCATCAATGCCTGCACCGCCCCCGACAGCGCACCGCGCATCGTGCGGCACACGCTATCCCAGCTGCAGCAGATGGCAGAGCAGGAAAAATAAAAGCGGAGGAGATCTCCGCATCCCGACCCGCGCAAACGGGCGACACCGAAAGGGCAGAGGCGAGCGCCTCTGCCCTTTCTATATCTTGAAGAAAAAATAAATATCCACCACAATATATTGTGTTTTAGGTATTGACAAGCGTAAATATCTTGTGATATAATAAACACGTATCGCCGCCTTGCGGAAAGGGAGGGAATGCTATGAACATACAAGGCTATCAAAAGCTGACCCTTTTGGATTTTCCGGGTAAGGTGGCCTGCACCGTCTTCACCGGTGGGTGCAACCTGCGCTGTCCCTTCTGCCACAACGGCAGTCTGGTGCGAGCGCCGGGCGCGCACGAAAACGCGCTGGAGGAGGTGCTTGCCTATCTGCGAAAGCGCAGGGGACTGCTGGATGCGGTCTGTATCAGCGGCGGCGAGCCGCTTTTGCAGCCCGATCTTGCGGCATTCATCCTGCAGCTGAAGGAGATGGGATATCTTGTCAAGCTGGATACCAACGGCGCTTTGCCGCAGGTGCTGCAGCCGCTGCTGACAGCGGGGCTGCCCGACTATGTGGCGATGGACGTCAAAAGCTCTCCCGCGGGCTATCCGCTTGCCACCGGCATTGCCGCTGATGCTTCGGCTTTTTTGCAAAGCATCGAGTTGATCCGCCAAAGTGGCATCCCCCACGAATTCCGCACAACGGTGGTGAAGGGTATTCACAAGGAGCAGGATCTTGTTGCCATTGCAAGGGTTCTTGGTGACGAGACGTACTTCCTGCAGGGCTTTGTGGATTCGGGCGACCTTCTGGGAGAGGGCTGCGCCGCCTTTTCACCGCAGGAAATGCAAGCTATGCTGGATGCGGTCCGCATCCATACCCCCCGTGCCGCCCTGAGAGGCGTAAAATGAAATTGAAAGAGAGGAAGCATTATGTATCGCGTATACAAAAGAGACAATCAGATCGTAGATTTTAACATTGCCAAGATCTCGGATGCGATCCAGAAGGCATTTGAGGCCTGCGAGCGTCAGTATAACCAGAACATCATCGATTTCCTGGCCCTGAAGGTGACCTCCGATTTTGAGCCCAAGGTGACGGATAACCTGGTGGCCGTAGAGGATATTCAGGATAGCGTGGAGACGGTGCTGGTGCAGGCCGGCTATGCGGACGTGGCCAAGGCTTATATCCTGTACCGCCGTCAGCGCGAGAAGCTGCGTAATATGAAGTCCACGATCCTGGACTATAAGGAGCTGGTGGACCAGTACGTCAACAGCACCGACTGGCGCGTGAAGGAGAACTCTACCGTGACCTATTCGGTGGGCGGTCTGATCCTTTCCAACTCGGGCGCTATCACCGCAAACTACTGGCTCTCCGAGATCTATGACGACGAGATCGCCAACGCCCACAAGAACGCGGATGTTCACATCCACGATCTTTCTATGCTCACCGGTTACTGCGCCGGCTGGTCCTTGAAGCAGCTCATCGAGGAGGGACTTGGCGGTGTGACCGGCAAGATCACCTCTGCTCCCGCCAAGCATCTGGCCACCCTTTGCAATCAGATGGTCAACTTCCTTGGCATTATGCAGAACGAATGGGCGGGCGCGCAGGCCTTCTCCTCCTTCGATACCTATCTTGCCCCCTTCGTCAAGGTGGATAATCTGGATTACCATACCGTCAAAAAGTGCATCGAGTCCTTTGTTTACGGCGTGAATACTCCCAGCCGCTGGGGCACGCAGGCGCCCTTCAGCAATATTACGCTGGACTGGACGGTGCCCGCCGACCTCGCCGACGAGTATGCGATCGTTGGCGGCAAGCGGATGGACTTCAAGTACGGTGACTGTAAGAAGGAAATGGATATGGTCAACAAGGCCTTCATCGAGGTCATGATCGATGGCGATGCCAATGGTCGCGGCTTCCAGTATCCCATTCCCACCTACTCCATCACCCGTGACTTTGATTGGTCCGAGACCGAGAACAACAAGCTGCTCTTTGAGATGACCTCCAAGTACGGCACCCCCTATTTCTCCAACTATGTGAACAGCGATATGGAGCCCTCCGACGTGCGCTCTATGTGCTGCCGTCTGCGCCTGGATCTGCGCGAGCTGCGCAAGAAGTCGGGCGGCTACTTCGGCAGCGGTGAGTCCACCGGCTCTATCGGTGTTGTTACCATCAATATGCCCCGTATCGCTTATCTTGCCAAGGATAAGGCCGATTTCTTCAAGCGTCTGGACCGCGTGATGGATATTTCCGCCAGATCCCTCAAGATCAAGCGCACCGTCATCACCCGTCTTCTGGATGAGGGTCTGTACCCCTACACCAAGCGCTACCTCGGTACCTTCAGCAACCACTTCTCCACCATCGGTCTTGTGGGCATGAACGAGGCGGGCCTCAATGCCAAGTGGATCCGCAAGGATATGACTGCCAAGGAGACCCAGGAGTTCACCAAGGAGGTGCTGAACCATATGCGTGAGCGCCTCTCCGACTATCAGGAGATGTACGGCGACCTGTACAACCTGGAGGCAACTCCCGCAGAGTCCACCGCTTACCGTCTTGCCAAGCACGACCGCAAGCGCTATCCCGACATCATCTGCGCCTCTGAGGGTGAGACCCCCTATTACACCAACAGCTCTCATCTGCCCGTAGGCTATACCGCCGACGTGTTTACCGCGTTGGACGTGCAGGACGAGCTGCAGACCCTGTATACCTCCGGCACCGTCTTCCACGCCTTCCTTGGCGAGCGCTTGCCCGATTGGAAGGCCGCAGCTACGCTGGTGCGTAAGATCGCGGAGAACTACCGTCTGCCTTACTATTCGCTCTCTCCCACCTATTCCGTCTGCCGTGAGCACGGCTACCTTGCCGGCGAGCAGTTTACCTGTCCTCATTGCGGCAAGGAGGCAGAGGTCTACAGCCGTATCACCGGCTATTACCGCCCCGTTAAGAACTGGAACGCGGGCAAATCCCAGGAGTACAAGGAGCGCAAGGTCTATGATATCAGCAGCTCTGTGCTGACCCATTGCGGCCCCAAGGAGGCCGTAGCGGTCGAG
>SVQY01000087.1 GCA_015065135.1 Oscillospiraceae bacterium | reverse complement strand
TAGATCCCTGCGGTCACAGCTTCGCTGTTCCCTTGGTTTTGCTCGCTCGGGCAAAGCCCTCGACCCGCAAAACTTCGGTTCCGCTATCGCTCCACTCAGGATGACACGCGGACGCAGGCAAGCCGGCTCGGAGATGACACGTGGGGGCGGAATTTGGCATTTTTAAGCGCACGGCGGACGAATATCCTCTTTATTTTATAAACGGCTTGAACGCGGCAAAAAAGTGTGCTATAATTTTATTGTAAAATCACATCACGGAGGCTTGCTATGAAAATTTTAGTCTGCGTCAAGCAGGTGCCCGGCTCCAACAAGGTCGAGGTGGATCCCGTCACTGGCGTACTGAAGCGCAACGGTGTGCAGAGCAAGATCAACCCCTACGATCTCTACGCCATTGAGACCGCCCTTTCTCTGGCCGAAAAATACGGCGGCACGGTGGAGAGCATCACCATGGGGCCGCCCCAGGCGAGAGCGGTCATTGAGGAGACCGTGTGCATGGGCGTTGGCCGCGGCACGGTGCTTTCCGACCGCAAATTTGCCGGCGCGGACGTGCTGGCGACCGCCTATACGCTCTCTCAAGGCATACAAAAATCCGACGGATACGACCTCATCATCTGCGGCAAGCAGACCACCGACGGCGACACCGCTCAGGTGGGTGCGGAGCTTGCCGAGTATCTGGGGCTGCCCAACGTTTCGGGCGTGCTTTCGGTAGACGCGGTAACGGCGGACAGCATCACGGTGACCACCTCCCTGGACGACAGAAACGTGCAGCTGCGGGTGGCGCTCCCCTGCCTTATTTCGGTGGATGGCGACATCAACACCCCCCGTCTGCCCTCCTATCGCATCAAGAAATCCCTCACCGAGGATGCGGTCAGCTTCCTCTCCTTCGCGGACTTTGCGGATCAGGATCCCATGCACTACGGTCTGAACGGCTCCGCCACCCAGGTAGAGCGGATCTTTCCACCCGAGAAAAACGACCAAAAGGTGAACGTGGTCGGCAGTGCCGCTGAGCAGGCAGAAGCACTCTTTTCCCTGCTTTGCGACAAGAAAATGATATAAAAGGAGGGGAACGGTATGGGAAATTTGGTCATACATCCGGAATTGATCACCCCCGCACGGGGTGCGGCGCTGGTGAAGCTCTGCCCCTTCAACGCCATTTCTTATGGGGGGGGCAAATTAGAGATCAGCTCGGCCTGCAAGATGTGCAAGATGTGCGTGCGCAAGGGCGAGGGCGCCGTGACCTTTGAGGAGGAGACGGTCGCCGCCGTGGACAAGTCGCTTTGGCGCGGCGTTTGCGTATACGCGGATTGCGCCAAGGGCAAGCTCCACCGCGTGACCCTGGAGCTGTGCGGCAAGGCAAAGGAGCTGGCCGCCGTGACGGGGCATCCCGTTTACGCCATTATCATCGGCAACGGGGTGAGAAATGCGGCCAAGGAGCTGCTGCGCTACGGCGTGGATAAGGTATTTCTTTACGACGATCCCGCCTTTGCGGATTTCCGCATCGAGCCCTACGCCGCCGCCTTCTGCGACTTTATCGAAAAGGAAAAGCCCTCCTCCGTTCTGGTGGGCGCCACCAATCTGGGGCGCCAGCTCGCCCCCCGTGTGGCGGCGCGCTGCCGCACCGGCCTCACCGCCGACTGCACCGTGCTGGAAATGAAGGAGAACACCGATCTGGTGCAGATCCGCCCTGCCTTCGGCGGCAACATCATGGCGCAGATCATTACGCCGAACACCCGTCCTCAGTTCTGCACCGCTCGCTACAAGGTGTTCACCGAGCCTGCGCCCACCGATCTGCCGAGCGGCACGGTGGTGGAGATGGCGGTGACCGATGAGATGAAAAGATCCGCTATCGAGATCCTTTCCTCGGTGGCAAAGCCCAAGGACGTGGATATTGCGGAGGCCGACGTGATCGTTGCCGTGGGTCGCGGCGCCGCCACCGATGCCCTGCGGCAGGGTGCCGCGGAGCTGGCCGCGCTGCTGGGCGGCGTGGTCGCCTGCACGAGACCCATGGTGGAGAGCAACATTTTTGACGCCAAGCGGCAGATCGGCCTTTCGGGCAGGACCGTCAAGCCCAAGCTGATCATCTGCCTCGGCATTTCGGGCGCGGTACAGTTTGCGGCCGGTATGAAATCCTCCGACTGCATCGTGGCCGTGAACACCGACAAGAACGCCCCCATCTTTGATATCGCGCACTACTGCGTGGTGGGGGACGTGAACGAGATCTTACCCCGTCTCATCCAAAAGGTAAAGGAGGCACGCCATGTATAACAAGGTCACAGAGCAGGACGTTGCGGCCCTGCGACAGATAGAGGGCTTGGAGGTGCTTTTCGGGGCGGAGATCAACCCCGATTACGCCCACGACGAGCTGGGCGGCGTTTCGCATATGCCCGAGGTGCTGGTGCGCGTGCGCAGCACCGAGCAGGTCTCGGCGGTGATGAAGCACGCCCACGCGCGCAGCATTCCGGTCACGGTACGAGGCAGCGGCACAGGGCTTGTGGGCGCGGCAGTGCCCGTGATGGGCGGCATTCTGATGGAGACCGCCAAGATGAACAGGATCCTCTCGCTGGATAAGGAGCGTCTGACCGTGACGGTGCAGCCCGGCGTACTGCTGATGGAGCTTGCCGCCTTTGCGGAGGAGAACGACTTTCTCTATCCCCCCGATCCGGGCGAGAAATCCGCCACCATCGGCGGCAACATCTCCACCAACGCGGGCGGCATGCGCGCGGTGAAATACGGCGTGACAAGAGATTACGTCCGCGCCCTCACGGTGGTCATGCCGAACGGCGAGATATTGCAGCTGGGGCAGGCGGTGGCCAAGAACAGCTCGGGCTATAGCCTGAAGGACCTGGTGGTCGGCTCAGAGGGCACCCTTTGCGTGATCTGCGAGGCGGTGCTGAAGCTGGTGCCGCTGCCCAAGGTATCGGTCAGCCTGCTGGTCCCCTTCCCCGATATGAAAAGTGCCATTGAGGCGGTGCCGCAGATCATCTGCTCTAAGGTGACCCCCACCGCCATCGAATATATGTCCCGTGACACCATCCTCTTTTCCGAGGCGTATCTGGGCAAGAAATTTCCCGATACGGGGAGCGATGCCTACATTCTGCTGACCTTTGACGGCAACAGCAGCGCGCAGGTGGAGCAGGATATGGCCACCGTGGCCGAGCTCTGCCTCACCCTGGGTGCCCCCGATGCCTACATCGTGGACACCGAGGAGCGCAAAAAGGCGGTCTGGTCTGCTCGCGGCGCCTTCCTGGAGGCGATCAAGGCCTCCACCACAGAGATGGACGAATGCGACGTGGTGGTGCCCGTCAACCGTGTGGAT
>SVQY01000044.1 GCA_015065135.1 Oscillospiraceae bacterium | reverse complement strand
TCTCCGACTATCAGGAGATGTACGGCGACCTGTACAACCTGGAGGCAACTCCCGCAGAGTCCACCGCTTACCGTCTTGCCAAGCATGACCGCAAGCGCTATCCCGACATCATCTGCGCCTCTGAGGGCGAGACCCCCTATTACACCAACAGCTCTCATCTGCCCGTGGGCTATACCGCCGACGTGTTTACCGCACTGGACGTGCAGGATGAGCTGCAGACCCTGTACACCTCCGGCACCGTTTTCCACGCCTTCCTTGGCGAGCGCTTGCCCGATTGGAAGGCCGCAGCTACGCTGGTGCGTAAGATCGCGGAGAACTATCGCCTGCCTTACTATTCGCTCTCTCCCACCTATTCCGTCTGCCGTGAGCACGGTTATCTGGCCGGTGAGCAGTTCACCTGCCCCCATTGCGGCAAGGAGGCAGAGGTCTACAGCCGTATCACAGGCTATTACCGCCCCGTTAAGAACTGGAACGCGGGCAAATCCCAGGAGTACAAGGAGCGCAAGGTCTATGATATCAGCAGCTCTGTGCTGACCCATTGCGGCCCCAAGGAGGCCGTAGCGGTCGAGGCTGCCCCTGTAGCCGAGGAAAAGCCCCTGCTTGCCGACGGTGTGTATCTGTTTGCCTCCAAGACCTGCCCCAAGTGTAAGGTAGCCGAGTCGCTGCTGGGCAAGAGCGATATCGCTTACGAGAAGCTGTTTGCCGAGGATAACGTGCCGCTGTTTGAGGCGCTGAAGATCAAGCAGGCGCCCACGCTGGTCAAGGTCAGCGGCGGCGAGATCGCCAAGTTCGTGGGTCTGCCCGAGGTCAAGGCGTTCCTGCAGGCAAACGGCTGATGAGGTGACACCCTATGTATGATATTATCGTGATCGGCGCGGGCCCTGCGGGGCTCACCGCCGCCATCTATGCCCGCCGCGCGGGGAAGAGTGTGCTGATATTGGAGCGGGATAGCTTCGGCGGTCAGATCGTCTTTTCCCCCAAGGTGGAGAATTATCCCGGCTTTGAGAGCGTCAGCGGCGCGGAGCTGGCCGACAAGCTGGTCTCCCAGGCGCTCTTTCAGGGTGCTGACGTTGAGGTGGAGACCGTGACCGGCATTCGCACCGAGGATGGCGTGCATCACGTAGAGACCGAGGAGGGCAACGCCTATGCGTGCCGCGCGGTCATCATTGCCAACGGTGCCCGTCACCGCCATCTGGGCGTGCCCAACGAGGAAAAGTTTATCGGGGATGGCATCTCCTTCTGCGCGGTTTGCGACGGCGCCTTTTACAAGGACAAGACGGTCGGACTGGTGGGCGGCGGCAACTCCGCCCTGCAGGAGGCCATCCTGCTCTCCGAGACCTGCAAAAAAGTCCTTGTGTTCCAGAATCTGGACTATCTGACCGGCGAGCAGCGCCTGCAGGAGATCCTGCGGGAGCGTGAGAACGTGGAGATCATTACCGGCACGGTGGTGGCATCTGTTCTGGACGGTGAGGAGTTTGGCGGCATCGTGACCCGCCGCGTGGCCGACGGCCGTGAGGAGACGGTCTCTCTGGACGGTCTGTTCGTGGCCATTGGTCTTGTGCCCGAAAACGAGGCGTTCGCTGCGCAGGCAGCGCTGGACGCGCGGGGCTATTTTGCCGTAGGGGAGGACTGCCTGACCGAGACTCCCGGTGTATTCGTGGCAGGAGATTGCCGCGCCAAGGGTGTGCGGCAGGTCACTACCGCAACGGGTGACGGCGCTACCGCAGCGGTAGCCGCTTGCCGTTATCTGGATACGCTTTAAAAAAAGGCTGCCTTAGCAGCCTTTTTTTGAAAAACGACGCGAAAAAACATTGACAAAAGCGATTTTTCGCGTTATAATACTATCAATCGTTGATAAGTCAACATTGTTGAAGGAGTATAGAGTGAATGGTTGATCGTTTTGAGCAGTTTGCCGGCTACATTTCGGGTATTTTTCGTCAGATCCAGAAGCTGGAGCGCGAGGAGCTGGAAAAATGGGGCCTGAAGGGCGCCTTTGCCCAGTATCTGATCGTGATGACCCACTATCCCGAGGGGATCACCGCCGTGCAGCTTTCCGAGGTGTGCGACAAGGACAAGGCGGCCGTTTCCCGTGTGATCGCGGAGCTTGCGGAGAAGGGTATGGTCAAGCGCGTGGGGGATAAAGGCACGTTGTACCGCGCCCCCATCACACTGACCGAGGAGGGGCGCCGCGCCGCCGCCTTTGTGGCAGATCGCGCCACCATTGCAGTCGCCAAGGCCACCGAGGGGCTTGGTGATGACCACAGAGGTGTGATGTATTCCTCGCTTGCCCTGATCTTCTCCAATCTGGAAAAGATCTGCGCAGAGGGCATCCCCGAGGTTGAATAACTAAAAAAAGAGACCGAACGGATGTTCGGTCTCTTTTTTTAGTTGTCTGTCGGTTCTTTTTGGTCTGTGGTCGCCGAGACAGCAGCCTCTTTTTTCTTGCCGCGCCAGATGATGAAATTGACGAGAATGCCAAGGAGCGGAAAGAGCATGCCGATCAGCATACCGGCCTTCATGCCAAGCTGCTCAGGGGAAATACCAAGGCTTTGCGCTAAGGCGATGCCGCGGCTGCTTGCCTCTACGGCGTCGGTCACCACACCCAGCAGCTGCGGACCTACCGAGGCGCCCATATCACCGCCGGCAGCCATAATGGCAAAGATAAACACGCCCCCGTCGGGAAAGCGATGCTCGCCAACGATGAGGCTGCCCGGCCAAAGCATTGACACGCAAAAGCCGGTGAGGGCGCAGGCTACAAGCCCCAGAAGGGGCAGCGGAGAGAGCGCTGCGATCAGATAGCACAGCGTGGCACCGACAGAGCCGAAAAAGAGCACCTTGCCGATGTTTTTACCGAACTTGGCGTAAAGAGAGCGTCCCAGCCCCAGCATGACTGCGAACATGGCCACGCCGCCAAGGTCACCCCAGATCTTGGGGATGCCAAGGGATTGCTCCAGATAGCCGGAGGCCCACTGCGCCATGGTGCATTCCGCCGCGCCACCCAGAAAGATGGCGAGCACGCAGAGCCAAAGCTCCTTTCTGCGGATCAGCTTCAGCACGCCGTCCACACGCTCGGGGGTCTGCATTTCGGGAATTTTGATGCCGCAGAAAAGCAGTGCGGCGGTGAGGGGGATCAGGGTAAAGCCAAGGGTCAGCCAGTACCAGTGGGCGCCGTTGGTGCAGAGCAGAAAGACCGAGGCGATGCCCACCACCAGCACCACGCCCCAGGCGTAGATGGAGTGGAGCTTGCTCATTTCGTGCTCCGGGTTTTCTGCGGGGATAGCGGCGATCACGGGGCTGATCAGCACCTCCGCAAGACCGCACGCGGCGGAAAAGATCACGGTGCCGATCACCAATCCCGCATAGGCGAGATCGGGCAAAAAGTAGGGGAACAGCGCAAAGACGATAAGCCCCGCAATGGCAATGACGGGGGTCAGCCTGACCGTCAGCGGAATATTGAATTTGTGAGAAAAGAAGGAAAAGATCAGATCTACCGTCAGCTGGGTGGAGAAGTTGATCAGCACCAGCAGTCCCAGCAGGGAGTAGGAGATGCCGTAGTCACGGTGAAAGGTCAGAAAGAGCAGCGGAGGCAGGTTGCCGATGGCCGCCATGGTGATGTTGACCGCGTAGCAGGCCGCCTTCAGTCGGGTATAGTTCGTTTTCATGTTATCCTCTTGTAAAGTCCATCATGTCGTTTTCTGTGAGGCCCAGGTGATCCGCGCAGACCTGCGCGCCGAACACCTTGGACATCTCGCCTCTGGCGTGCATATCGCTGCCGAAGGTGAATTTGCAGCCGCACTCCTTGGCAATGCCGAACATATGCAGCACGGGAGCGGTATTGGTGGCGCTGTTCAGCTCCAGACCGATGCCTCGCTTGGCCGCCATCTCGAACAGCTCACCGAAGGTATTGTCGGGGATGGAGGCGACCATCTGATCACGCAGGGGGAAGGAGCCCACCGGTTGGAAGGGATGGGCGATCGAGACGGGAATATCATCGCTGTAGCTTTTCAGCGTTTCGTTTTGCATCAGGGAGCGGAAGGACTGCACCATAAAGTCGGTCACGTGGCGCACGTAGTCCACCTTTTTCTCACCCATAAAGGGCTCCAGCTCGCTCTCGGAAAGCGACTTTGCCATTGCGGCGGCGCGGTCGGCGGAAATGCCGTTGATGGCGGCAAAGACCTCGGTGGCGGTGGCTCTGGCGCGGGTCACGTCCTCGGTGGCGGGCATGACGAAGTTGCGCATATGCACGTGGGTGTGGGGGATGAGCAGAAAGTCCAGCTGCAAAGCAGCCTCGCGCCCCATGCCCAGCACGTCGTACATACCGCAGTACTCGGTCTCGGCGCCGACCAGTACCTTCAAGCCCTCGACCTTTTCGGGGATCTGGCTTTTGATCTGCATCTGAAACGCCATGCTCTGCCGCTTGTAAAAGCTGCTGGAGGCAGGGAGGGGCACGCTTTCATCCCAGGTGTGGTTGGCGAAGCCGATCAGCCGCAGCCCCAGCTCCTTTGCTTCCTTGATATAGCTCTCCACCGTGGCGCCGTTGTCGCCGCTGCAGGTGGAAAG
This sequence comes from Oscillospiraceae bacterium, assembly GCA_015065135.1. Classification (GTDB taxonomy): domain Bacteria; phylum Bacillota; class Clostridia; order Oscillospirales; family CAG-272; genus Firm-07. The sequence goes on along the minus strand of SVQY01000044.1, from coordinate 15,131 downwards.
ATAGTTGTGAATATGTACGTCGTGAAATACCTTCATAGTCGTTTCCCTTTCTGTGCGATGAAGCTTATTCCGCCCAGCGGAGGGCGCGCTCCACGGCGCGGTGCCAGCCGGCAAGGTGGTGCTGCCGCTTTTCCTCGGCAAGGGCAGGGGTAAAGGTGCGCTCTACGGCAATGTTTTGGCAGATCTCCTCCAGATCCTTGAACACGCCCACCGCAAGGCCTGCCAGATTGGCGGCGCCGAGGGCGGTGGTCTCAATGCAGGCGGGGCGGAGGATGGGGAGCGCGGAAAGATCGCTTTGCAGCTGCAGCAGCAGATCGTTGGCGCTGGCGCCGCCGTCCACCCGCAGGGCGGGGATGGGCAGCTCCGCATCCCGTTGCATGGCGGTGAGCAGATCCACCGTCTGCAGTGCCATGGCCTCCAGGGTGGCGCGGACAAGGTGTGCTCTGGTGGTGCCGCGGGAAAGCCCCACGATGGTGCCGCGGGCGTAAGGATCCCAGTAGGGGGTACCCAGCCCCGTCAGGGCAGGCACGAAGTATACGCCGCCGGTATCCTTTACCGAGGCGGCAAGTGCCTCGCTCTCGGCGGCACTTTGCAAAAGTCCCAGACCGTCCCGCAGCCATTGGATGGCGGCGCCGCAGACGAAGACCGAGCCCTCCAGCACATAGGTGGTCTGATCTCCGATCTGCCAGCCCACGGTGGTCAGCAGTCCGTTCTCAGAGCAAACGGCGCGGTTTCCGGTGTTCATCAGCAGAAAGCAGCCGGTGCCGTAGGTGTTCTTCACCGAGCCCGCCTCAAAGCAGCATTGCCCAAAGAGCGCTGCCTGTTGGTCGCCTGCCACGCCCGCAATGGGAATGGGTGCGCCCAGAAGGGCAGGGTCGCTCTCCCCGAATACACCCGAGGAGGGACGCACGGCGGGCAACATCTCGCGGGGAATATCAAAAAGGGAAAGCAGCTCCGCATCCCACTCCATGGTGTGGATGTTATAGAGCATGGTGCGCGCCGCGTTGGAGGGATCGGTGGCGTGCACGCGTCCTCCCGTCAGACGGTAGATGAGAAAGCTATCCACCGTGCCGAACAGCAGCTCGCCTCGCTTGGCGCGCTCTCGCGCGCCCTCGGTGTGATCCAGGATCCATTGCAGCTTGGTGGCGGAAAAGTAGGGGTCGACGGCAAGGCCCGTTTTGGCGCGGATCATCTCTCCGTGTCCGTCGGCGACCAGCCGCTCGCAAACGGCGGCGGTGCGGCGGCATTGCCACACGATGGCGGGGCAGATGGGCTTGCCCGTCTCCCTTTCCCACACGATGGTGGTTTCACGCTGATTGGTGATGCCGATGCCGGCGATGAGGGTGGGGGAAAGCCCGGATTTTTCCAAGGCCGCCCTTGCGGCATAAAGCTGGCTCTCCCAGATCTCCTCCGCATCATGCTCCACCCACCCTTCGGTGGGGAAGTGCTGGGGGAACTCCTTGGCGGCGCTGACCAGCGGATGCCCCTTGTCGTCAAAAATGATGCAACGGGAGCTGGTGGTGCCCTGATCCAATGCCATCAGATATTTTTTCATATCAAAACCTCCTGATCTTGCGCTTGCCCGAAAGCCGCCGCGACTGCGAGGCGCGAAAGGGCTTTCTGACACGGAAGGTCGGCTCAAAGCCGATCACGAACAGTCCGTGCTCGGTGGTTACGGTGGTGCGCACGCCATAGCGCTGCTTGTAATTCTGCATCAGCTCGGCAAAAAAATCTACAGGAACGCCCAGATGCTCGGCAAATTCCCATGGCTCTCTGCAGCCTGCAAGAAACGCCTTAACAAGCCCCTGCAGGCCCACCAAGCGGTCAAAATTGCGCTCCCGGATCCGTCGCTCCATGCGGGGATCCTCCAGAATATCTCCCACGGTATGGGTGGCGTGGGTCAGCTCCTCTCCCAGCACCACGCGGCGCTCTGCCTCGGTGTCGATATGAGCGGAGAGGGCAATGGTGTCATCATAGCAAAGGCCGCGGATGCGGTGTGATGCGAAGGGGTATTTTTCGATCACGGTGATGCCGCGCTCTTGGGCCTCGTCCAACAAACGGTCGTAGCTGGGCATAGGCACCTCACTTCCGACGGGACTTTACAAAGCGCACGAAATTCTCGATCTCGCGCAGCTCATCTTCCGAAAATTCCTCGCCCTCAAAATGGGCGGCAAGGGTGTGGGGGCGCTCCTCCCATCCCGTAAGGTAGGCGGGGGTCACGCCAAGGGCCTTGGCCAGCTTTTCCAGCGCCTCGGTGGGGATCTTGCCGGTCTCGCCTGTCGCATAGCGGTGGATGGCAGATTTGGCAAGCCCCGTGGCCGCTGCCAGCTCCCCATAGGAAAGGCCTCGCAGCTCCATTTGTTGTCTGATGCGTTCGGATACAGTCATATCAAAAACCGCCTTTTTCAGAGTTTGTTTCTGATCTTATTGTACCATTTGCGGAACGCCTCGTCAATTGAATGTTCTGAAAATGGAACGAATTTACAATTTGTTCATATTATTTGCTGCTGGGGTACTTGACAAATCGCCGCAGGTCGTGTATCCTATAATCGTTCCGAAAGTGGAACGATCGCCGCCGAAGGGCGGCTTTTGAATGGCAAGTCTGTCCTAAAAGTGAGACGAAAAGAGAAATAACCGCGGCATTTTTCTTTTTTTACCCTTGCCGTTCCAAATTTGAGACGAAAGGAGAACAGGATGCCGGTAGCAGGAGCTTGCCCCTATTTCCGCTATGAGAAATCGGGCATTACCTATTGTGAGTGCGGGGAGCTGCACTTTCCGGATCGCAGGGCGCGCAGAGAGATCGTCTATGCCTATTGCGCCCATCCCACCGCCTTCGGTGCCTGCCCCTTCAAGCGGGCGCTGGACGGCTACTATGAAAGGAGCTTGTAAAATGGAGGAAAGAAACAAAGAGGCCCTGATGGCGCTGGAGAAGGAGCGCCTGGCCTATATGGTCGATTGGCGCAACCGCCACATTGAGAAATTGCAGGAGCGCCTGGCAGGGCGTGAGGAGGTCAACAATATGCTGCAAACGCTGCTGTTCTATGCCCTGACAAAAGCGGCTGAGCAGCAGGGCGAGGGCGTGCGCACCGTCTGCATCCCCAAGGAGGAGATCACGGCGGCGCTGGGGCGCTATGGCTGCGACACCGTGGATGCGGGGGGCTACTATCTGGTCAGCTTTACCGAGGCAAAGCGGTCCGACGATGGCGAGGGCAAAGCGCAATGAAACGGCTGCCGAGGAGATGCGTCGGATTCTGGGCAAGCACACGCCGGAGGCCGTGGCCTTTCTGGTGGAGATCATGCGCGACGGGGCACAGAAGCCGGAGCTGCGTATGAAGGCGGCCGAGAGCATTCTGGACCGTGCCTGCGGCAAGGCCATTGCTGCCAGAGAGGCTGATCTGCCGCCGGCACCGCCTGCGGTGATCCTGTTTGAGGGGGAGCTGGAGGAATGGAGCAGGTAAGGGGGGCGCTGACCGCGCCCATCTTTGAAAAGCTGCGCCGTGAGGTGCCGAACCCACGGCAGCGGGAGTTCTTCCGCTCCACCGCCAGGCACACGGCCTACGGCGGCGCGCGCGGCGGTGGCAAATCCTTCGCCATGCGCCGCAAAATGGTGCTGCTGGCGATGCGGTATGGGGGATTGCGGCTGCTGCTTTTGCGCCGCACGCTGCAGGAGCTGCGCGAGAATCATCTGCTGCCGCTGCAATCCGATCTGTTGGGGTATGCCGACTATAAGCGCGACGAGCGCACCTTCGTCTTTCCCAACGGCTCCCGACTGACCCTCGGCTACTGCGACAGCGATAGCGACGTGCTGCAGTATCAGGGCGCAGAGTACGATGTGATCGGCTTTGAGGAGGCCACTCACTTCAAGGAGGAGTGGTTGATCTTCATCTCCACCTCGCTGCGTACCACCAAGCGCGATTTTTCACCGCGCATCTATTACACCTGCAATCCGGGCGGCGTGGGGCACGCTTATATCAAGCGATTATTTATCGACCGCGCCTTTCGGGAAGGGGAGGATCCCGATGATTATCTGTTCATCCCTGCAAGGGTATATGACAACAAGGTGCTCATGGAGGCAGACCCTGACTATGTAAAGCGGCTGGAGGCGTTGCCGGAGCATAAGCGGCGCGCTCACCTGGAGGGGGATTGGAATGTGTACGAGGGGCAGGTCTTTGAGGAGCTCCGCGTGGATCCGGCGCACTTTGCGGACCGCCTTTTCACCCATGTGATCGATCCCTTCCGGCCACCCGATAGCTGGCCGCGCTACCGCTCCTTTGACTTTGGCTACGCGAGGCCCTTTTCGGTGGGCTGGTGGGTAAAGGACGGAGACGGGCGGCTCTACCGTATTCTGGAGCTTTACGGTTGCGTGCCGCGAGAGGCTAACGTGGGGGTGCGGTGGACGCCGGAGGAGATCTTTCGGGAGATATTGCGCATCGAGCGGGAGCATCCCTTCCTGTGCGGCAAGCGGATAGAGGGGGTAGCTGACCCCGCCATCTGGGATGCCTCAAGAGGGGAGTCGATCGCCGCCACGGGAGAGCGCCTCGGGGTCTACTTCGAACGCGGAGATAACCGCCGCGTGCCGGGGTGGATGCAGATACACAATCGTCTTGCCTTTGACGAGCGAGGCGTACCGATGCTGTATATCTTCAGCAGCTGCCGTGAGTTCCTGCGCACGCTGCCCACCCTGCAATACAGTCGTACACATCCCGAGGACGTGGATAGCGAGCTGGAGGATCATATTGCGGACGAGACCCGCTATCTTTGTATGCGCCATCCCATTCGCGCGGTGCCGCAAAAGAGGTATACACCAAGCCTCTGCCTGGATCCGCTGGACAGACCCGTTCCACAATACGTTATGCGCACGGAACAGCGCGAAAATAAAAATTAAGATAAAAACAGTTCTTTTAGGAGGAAAAATGAAGTCTAAAACAATTGACAAGATACAGGTGAGAGCCGCCATGGAGGAGCTGCTTTCCTGGCAGAAGGCACGTGTGGATTTCATCGCACGCATTGATGATGAGGAGAATTTTTACCGCTTGCGCGTGGCACCCCGTGCGCATCGCAACGAGGGGGATGGCGAGCACTTTGCGCCTACCTCAGCTTGGCTGCTCAATACCATTCTGCAAAAGCACGCCGATGTGATGGAGCATATTCCCACCGCCTCCTGCCTGCCCCGTGAGCCGGGCGACGAGGCGGATGCCAAGGCGCTTTCCGCCATCCTGCCGGTCATTCTGGAGCGCAATCACTTTGAGGATACCTATTCCGACAATATGTGGTTCAAGCTCAAGCACGGTGTGTGTGCCTTTGGCGTTTTCTGGAATAATGAGATGGAAAACGGCCTTGGCGATATCGACGTGCGCCGCGTGGAGCTGCGCAATCTTTACTGGCAGCCCGGCGTGCGCGATATCCAGCGCTCCCGCTCGGTCTATTTCGTGGAGAGCATGGAGGTCGCCGCTCTGCGTGCCGCTTATCCGCAGTTTGACGGTAAGGGGGGTGACAGCGAGCTTCTCGGTCCCCCCGACGGTGACGGCGCGGAGCGCGTGCCTGTGGTGGATTGGTACTACAAAAAGCGATTGCCCTCGGGACGTACGGTGCTGCACTACTGCAAATTTGCAGGGGAGACCGTGCTCTTTGCCTCGGAGAACGAGGAGGGCTACGAGGGTGGCTGGTATGAGCATGGCGAGTACCCCTTTGTGCTGGACGTGCTTTATCCCATCGAGGGCGAATGCACCGGCTTTGGCATTATCGCGCTGGCCAAGGATCCTCAGCTCTATATCGACCGTATGGATCGTAATCTGCTGGAATATATGGACTGGGCCACCCGTGTGCGCTTCTTCTGCAAGCGCAACACCGGCATCAGCGAGCAGGATTTCACCGATCTCAGCCGTCGGATCGTGGAGGTGGAGGGTGATATCGATGAGGAGCGACTGCGTCAGATCCGCGTGGATGATCTGGATAGCTTTTGGCTCAACCTCAAGACCGCCAAGATCAACGAGCTGAAGGAGACTACCTCCAACCGTGATCTGCTGCAGGGCACGCCCGACGGCGGCATCACCGCTGCTGCGGCTATTGCCGCATTGCAGGAGGCCGGCAACAAGACCATCCGGGATATGGTGGCCGCCTCCTATCGTGCCTTTTTGCGCACGGTACATCTGGTGCTGGAGTGCGTGCGTCAGTTCTACACCGAGGCGCGCTGCTTCCGTATTCTGGGTGAGAACGGCGATTACCGCTATCTTACCTGGTCCAATGCGGGCATCACAGAGCGCGTGACCGGCAGACTGGCAGATGGCACGCCGATCTGCCGCCGCCCCATCTTTGACATCGACGTGCGCGCCGAAAAGAAGGACCCTTACACCCGTCTCTCGCACAACGAAACGCTCAAGGAGCTCTACCGTATGGGCGTGTTCAAGCCGGAGAACGCCGCCGAGGCGGGCATTTTGCTCTCGGCGATGGATTTTTCCGGCATTGGCCGTGTCCGCGAGCAGGTGGCCGCGCAGGCGCGCATCGCGGCAGTGGAGGAGGACGAGGGCGGAGAGCAGTCGCAGCCCGCTGCGCCCAAGGAGCCGTTGGCCCGGGCGGTGGAGGGCGCTGCCGCTATGGCTGAAAGAGCGGCAGAGGCGATGCAATGATCACGGTATATGCCGACCGTGGGGCGGAGAAATGCCGCCTGCTCGTCAGCGGTCACGCCGAGGAGGGCGCGGAGCGCGACATCGTTTGCGCCGGCGTCTCGGCGCTGACAGGGGCGATGGTGCTGTGGGCAGCCAAGGGCGGCAGCTGCCGCCGCGTGCGCTACCAGCTGGAGGCGGGGAAGGTCTTTCTCTCCTGTCTTGGCGCCACCGAAAGCTTTGATATGATGCTGGCAGGGCTGGAGGCCATTGCCCATCGTTATCCCGATCATCTGTGCATCAGGCGCAGTTGACGACAAAATGAAAAAAGTATGATACAATCTGTCACGAAAGGGGCGCCGACGCGATCGGCAACCATATGAATCAGGGTCGACGAGCCCCCTTTCTGACACAGCGAAAGAGCGAGGTTTTATGAACGAACAAAATTGGGCGCTGCTCTCGATCTTCGGGGAGGCAGCGGAGGGTGGCAACGAAGCGTCTGACCCCACCCCACAGACAGAAACGGGCGAAAACGAGGAGGCTCCCGCCGCCGGGGAGGCAAACACCGCAAGGGAGCGGCAGGAGCGGTTCCGCGCGATGATGGAGGGGGAATACAAGGACCTTTTCACCGCGTATTTTCAGGAGACCTTCAACCGCCGCTTCCGTGAACAGAAGGAAATGAAAGAGGAGTTTGAGAAAAATCGCGCCACCATACAGGCGGCGGCCGATTATTTCGGCGTGCAGGCAGCCGAGCTGCCTCAGCGCATCCGTGAGGCGGGAGAGGCACGCGCGGCGCAGGAAAGCGCTGCGGCCGCAAGCGCTACGGGTGAGCGGATGCACGCCGAGATCGCGCAAGCGGTGGCCGAGGCGATGCGGGCTGCCAGGGGAGAGCTTGAGCAGCAGATCCTCGGAGATATTCGTGCCAGAGGGCTACGCCCGGGCGAAGGAGCCTTGTCGGACGGGAGCGGAGACGCCCTGCGCCGACGGGCAGGGAGCCTTTCCCGAGCCGAGCGAGCCGAGCTGGCGCGCCGCGCCGCCAAGGGCGAGGAGATCAAATTCTGATTTCTTTCCCGAAAGAAAGGAAGAAGAATGAAAGAAAAAAACACCGTGTATCTTGACCTGCAGCGCTTTGGCGCAGGCGAGAACGTCAACACCACCGTCGGCCGCCTGGATGCGACCGAGGGCAGCGTCACCCCCTACGGCCAGGGCGAGGGCCTTTCCGAGGAGATGCGCACCTACTACTCGGATTATCTCATCGATAATGCCGAGCCCAATCTGATCCACGATCAGTTTGCGCAAAAGCATGCCATCCCCAAGCATGGCGGCAAGACCATCCAGTTCCGCAAGTATGATCCGCTGCCCAAGCTGACCACCGCACTCTCGGAGGGCGTGACCCCCACGGGTCAGAGCCTGAATATGGGCGTGGTCGAGGCGACCGTGCATCAGTACGGCGGCTATGTGGAGTTTTCTGACCTGCTGCTGCTTACCGCCGTGGATAACAATCTGGTCATGGCCACCAAGCTGCTCGGCTCTCAGGCCGGCAGAACGCTGGATACCATCACCCGTGAGGTGCTTTGCGGCGGCACCAACGTGCAGTACGGCGCCGATGCCGTGGATGCCCGTTACCTGCTTTGCGGCGGCAATGCCACCGGCAACCACTATATGTCGGTGGAGTGCATCAAGCGTGCCGTGCGCACCTTGAAAAATCAGAACGCAGAGAAGATCAACGGCGCCTACGCCTGCATCATCCATCCCGACTGCGCCTACGACCTCACCAATGATCCGAACTGGAAGTATCCTCATCAGTATGCGGATACCAAGGCGCTCTATGAGGGCGAGATCGGCATGATCGAGGGCGTGCGCTTTGTGGAGAGCACCGAGGCCAAGGTGTTCCACGCACCCGATCTGACCGAGCAGGGCCGTGCCGTTCCGATGCACGAGTACTGCTACGATGAGCCCGAAGGCACACAGTACGCCGACGGCGGCACCGCCTCCGGCTACCGCCTGAACATCAATATGGACGGTCTGGACGTGTACCAGGCAGATGACCGCATCATCGGTCGCTCTATTCTGTATTACGATGCCTCCGAGGGCTCCTGGCAGTACGCCGTCGTTCTGGGATATGGCAAGCAGATCGGCAACGTGTATCTGTATCTGGATCGCCCCCTCGTATCGGGTGGCGTTGGCAGCGAGAAGCTGGTGAGTGCCGAGGGCGATATGGTCTATCCCGGCGAGGCCGGCCTTGGCGGCAGAGACGTTTACGCCACCATTCTGCTGGGTGACAATGCCTACGGCACCACCGAGCTGACCGGCGGCGGTCTGCAACACATCGTGAAGCAGCTTGGCTCTGCCGGTACCGCCGACCCCCTCAATCAGCGCGCCACCGTTGGCTGGAAGGCCACCAAGGCCGCTGCCAGACTGGTAGAGGCTTTTATGGTCCGTATCGAGACCGCCTCCACCTTTGAGGCAGGCGCGAACTGATCCCCAAGGGGCGGCGGCACTGCCGCCGCCCTGCTTAAAGCTTTGAAATAACAAGAAAGGACGAACCCATGGAAGATAAGGATAAAAAGACCCTGGCAGCGCTTCACCGTGAGATGGAGGAGATGCGTGCCGCATACGAGGCGGAGCTGACCGCGCTGAAGGCAGAGAATGCCGAAAAGGAGGATCGCGCCAAGCAGGAGCAGCAGCTCCGCGCATTCCTGAAGGCGCAGCAGAGCTACCTGAACGAATACGTGGAGGTGCGCCTCTTTAAGGACAATGATAAGTACAAGGATGACGTTTACGTTGCCGTTAACGGCAAGAACTGCGTGATCCGCCGCGGCGTCTGGACGCGCATCCGCCGCAAGTTCGCAATGCTGCTGGATCAGTCTGAGATCCAGGATCTGCGCACCGCCGAGCTGATGGAGCGGGAGGCCTCCCGCTTTGCGGACGAGAGTCGCCACTATGCATAAGGGAGGTGCGCCGATGATCACAGTTCTGGAGGAGACCCCTACGGGTCTGCAAAAGGAGGGGCGGACGCTGTTCCGCCGCGTATATCTGGTGCCGGATGCCGAAACCGTGCTGCCCACCGATGCCGCCCCCGGCTCGATGGCGCTGGTGCGCGAGGGCGACGCCGTCGCCGTTAAGCTTCTGTTTCCCGACGGTGCTTGGGGCAGAATGTGAGGTGAGGGGATGACGGTAAAAGAAGCCATTGATCTCGCCTCGGTCCTGCGCCCCAACGAGCTGGGTGAGGAAACGCTTGCCGGCCTTGTGCTGGCCCTGGAGAGCAGCCTTGCCATCGAGGTGCGCGGTGAGTGTACCCAGGCGTGCGGTGCCGTTACGGTGACCGATACCGTGCTGTCGGCTCCCGCACCCTTTGACCGACTGTACTGGGCCTATCTGGTGTCGATGATCGACCTTGCCGCCAAGGACGGGGAGGCCTATGCTATGTCCAACGCCCTGTATCTGGAGGCGCGGACGGCCTACGCCAGATGGTATCACCGCACGCGGAGGAGCCGCGTATGATGCAGCACCCCCTGCTCCTGCCCGGTGAGCGGACGCTGTACGCCTGTCTTCTGCGTGCCGCCATCCTCCGCCGGGGCAGGCTGACGGCACGGGACGGTGAAGTCCTGGAATAAGGGAGGAACGATATGAACATTCTGCAATGGATCAACGAGAACTGGGAGCTGATCTGCATCTGCTGCGGCCTTGTCTTTAATCTGGTGGGCCTGATCTACAATGTGTGCAGATCCTACCGCTGCGGCAAGCGTCTTGCCGCTGACGATTGGTTGGCCATTCTGGAGGCGGCGAGGCAATATGAGCGCGAGGCCGAGTGCTTTACCGAATATGGCGCCGCCGAAAAGCTGCAGTACGTGCTGTCCCGCCTGCGCGTTTTTACCGCCGAGCTTGGCTGCGCCTTTGACGAGGAGCGGATCACCGCTCAGATCGAGGAGGACATTGCCTTCAGCAAGGCGGTCAATGCGGGGGGCAGCGACTGTTTGGAATAACGCGACGAAAAGGAGAAGAGCATTGAATTATCAGGAAAAGGTCAGCACCCGTGCCGACGTACGGGCGCTCTATGAGAAGGTGCAGCAGAACCCTGCCATCCGGCAGTATCGCGGCTACACCGAAAGCAAGTCCTACGGCTGGGATGCCGCCGCGGACGATTACGTGAAGAAGGAGGGGGAGGTCTGGTTTGACAACCCCACCTTTGATCCCGCCTTCGTGCCCGAGGGCACGCCCTCCGGCGAGAGCGCCGAGCTGCTGGACGAGCAGCTGACCGAGCTGGAGGATCAGATCGGCGATCTGGAGGAGACCATTGCCGCCCTGGAGGAGGAAAACGAGGAGCTGGAGCGGCGCGTTGTGGAGGCCGAGGGCATTGCCAAGGCCGCCGAGCGCGAGCGCGATGAGAGCCGTGAGGCGCTCATTGAGCTGCGTCGCGCGCTGGTGCTTGTCGGGCAGCTGGCAGGCGTGAAATAAGACCTCGCACCCCTTGGGGTGGGCGCGGACACCGATACTCGGTGTCCGCGTTTTGCTTGCAATGCATATTTACATTTGGCAGCATGCGTGGTATAATAGAGAGGGAAATGAATGATTGAAAATTTCATGGCGAAAACAGACGGTATGATGCAGGGCGTGGAGCTGACGTAACGGCTGATGCAGAAAAAAAGGGAAGGGCGCCGAGCGGTCGGCGCCCTTTTTGTGAAAAATAAAACGAATTTTGACAAAGCCCTTGACGAATTTCGCTTTTAATAGTATAATAAAATTTGATTATACTTGCCACGCGTATCTCGCGCGCCCGACAAGCAGAAAATTGAAACCGGTTTCCCCGGCGTTTTTTGGAGGTTCATGATGAACAGAGTGTTTAACTTTTCGGCAGGTCCTTCTATGCTGCCCGTTCCTGTACTGGAAAAAGCCGCATCCGAGATGCTGTGCTACGGTGAGTCCGGCATGTCCGTGATGGAGATGTCTCACCGCTCTCCCGACTACGAGGCGATCATCAACGATGCAGAGAAGATGCTGCGTGAGCTGATGCAGATTCCGGATAACTACAAGGTGCTGTTCCTGCAGGGCGGTGCTTCTACCCAGTTTGCCGCTGTGCCCCTCAATCTGATCGGCCGCACCGGCAAGGCTGACTACGTGGTCTCCGGCCAGTTCTCGGGCAAGGCGTTCAAGGAAGCGCAGAAGATGGGCTATGACGTCAAGTGCGTTGCCACCTCCAAGGATGACAACTTCGATCACATTCCCACCTTCACCAAGGATATGATCCGTGAGGATGCTGCCTATGTGCACATCTGCTTCAACAACACCATCTACGGCACCAAGTATCCCGAGATCCCCGATACCGGTGATATCCCGCTGGTGGCCGATATGTCCTCCTGCATCCTCTCTGAGCCTGTCGACGTCAGCCGCTTTGGCGTGATCTACGCCGGCGCACAGAAGAATGTGGCTCCCGCAGGCGTGACCATCGTCATCGTCCGCGAGGATCTGCTGGAGTACGCCGATCCCAAGATGCCCACTATGCTGGAGTGGAAGATCATGGCCGAGAACGGCTCTATGTACAACACGCCCCCCACGTACACCATCTACATCGCAAAGCTGGTGTTCGAGCATCTGCTGGCTACCGGCGGTCTCGCTGCCAAGAAGGCCTACAACGAGAACAAGGCCGCTCTGCTGTACGGCTATCTGGATAGCCAGGATTACTACATCGCACCCGTGAAGAAGGAGAGCCGTTCGCTGATGAACGTGACCTTCGTGACCGGCGATGCAGAGCTTGACAAGAAGTTCGCCAAGGAGGCTGCCGCTGCCGGCCTGAAGAACCTGAAGGGTCACCGCTCTGTGGGCGGTATGCGCGCTTCCATCTACAACGCTATGCCCACCGAGGGCGTAGAAAAGCTGGTGGCATTCATGAAGGAGTTCGCCGCCAACAATCCCAAGGCATAAGAGGTAATTACAATGAAAAACATTCAACTGCTCAATAAGATCGCCAAGGTGGGCACCGACCGTCTTGACCCCGCTGTTTACAACGTGGGCGCAGACGTTGCTGCTCCCGAGGGCATTATGGTCCGCTCTGCCAAGATGCACGAGATGACCTTTAACAAGGAGCTGCTCGCTATCGCCCGCGCCGGTGCCGGTGTCAACAACATCCCCGTTGACCGCTGTGCCACCGAGGGCATCGTGGTGTTCAACACCCCCGGTGCCAACGCCAACGGCGTAAAGGAGCTTGCCATCTGCGCACTGCTGCTGGCCTCCCGTAAGGTCGTGGACGGTGTGGCCTGGGCTAAGTCCCTGGCAGGCACCGCTGACGTTGCCAAGCAGGTCGAGGCAGGCAAATCTCAGTTCGGCGGCACCGAGATCAAGGGCAAGACCCTTGGTGTCATCGGTCTGGGTGCCATCGGCGGTATGGTGGCAAATGCCGCGATCGCCCTTGGTATGAACGTTGTGGGCTGCGATCCCTTCCTGTCTGTTGACGGCGCCTGGAACCTGGATAACCACATCCGTCACGCCGCCACCTACGAGGAGGTCTACGCTGCTGCCGATTACATTACGCTGCACGTGCCCGCGACCCCCACTACCACCAATATGATCTGCAAGGATACCATCGCCCTGATGAAGGACGGTGTCAAGATCATCAATCTGGCACGCGCCGAGCTGGTGAACGCCACCGATCTGGCTGCTGCTATGGAGAGCGGCAAGGTCAGCGCTTACGTGACCGATTTCCCCACCGAGGAGACGGTTGCCATCCCCGGTGCCATCACCATTCCTCACCTGGGCGCCTCCACCGAGGAGTCGGAGGATAACTGTGCCGTGATGGCTGCTGAGGAGCTTGACGAGTATCTTTCCACCGGTAACATCCGCAACAGCGTGAACTATCCCAACGCCTCTATGCCGAGAAGCGGCGCTATGCGCGTGTGCGTGCTGCACGCCAATGTGCCCGCCGTGCTGACCAATGTGACCAACGCTTGCTCCAAGCGCGGTCTGAACATCGAGAACATGCTCAACAAATCCAAGGGCGAGAACGCCTACACCATGCTGGATCTGACCACCGCCGCAGGCGAGGATCTGCTGGAGGAGCTGAGCGCTATCGGCGGCGTGCGCCGTGCAAGACTGATCACCCTTTAATCCCCCTAAAAAAAGGAGGTCCTTATGAAAAAGCTGATCGTATGGCTCTGTGTATTGGCACTGCTTTGCTCCTTGCTGACCTTTATGGGATGCAAGCCGGATGAGCAGCCCGAGAGCGGAGAGCAGAACGGAGACTCGACCCCCAAGCAGGAGCAAACCGGTGATGATGACGTGGTAAACAAGGATAATTCGCAGCAGGATGATACTGCAAACGATATCTTTTGACCGGCAAAGGAGAAGATGATGAAAAAGAAGCTGATCGTATGGCTCTGCATTCTGGCGCTGCTGCTTTCTGTGCTCTCCTTTGTAGGATGCAAGGATAAGAACGGCAACGACGGCCCCGAGGGCGGGGAGCCCTCTACCGAGCAAGGCCCCGGCACCGAGGGTGGCGGTCCGACCGGTCCCACCGATCCAACACCCGGCGGCCCCGGTGAGGAGCAGAACCCCACACCCGACGAGGTGCAGGGCGGCAATGATCCTTACGTTCCCGATCAGGAATGGTAAGAAAAAAGAGCAACGGCTAAAGCGTGATGTTCTTATCGGAGAAATCACAAATTCGGTTGCCTTATTTAATCCGTAGGAAACAAATAATGAGCCCCGACAGATTTGAAAGTCTGTCGGGGCTCATTATTTGATAAGGTGGATTTGGTGATTTACCATCTTATAATAATTCCGAGAATAATGTTTGCGATTGACCACAATGAACTGATAGGTAATAACACGGCTATATATCTTAGGCAACTTGTTTGATAAAGTTTTTCCTTGTTATGCGTTTTCAAATAATGTCCGCGAAAGATATGCATATTAAACAACCGCCCAAATTTCGCTCCGCTAACATTTGAAATTGCATAAATATCTACCATAAAGGCTAAAAATGATGAGATACAAACTGCAGAAGAATAACCAAGAGCTATAAAAAATGCAATAACATCCAATGCAGAAATCAAAAATAAGATTATCAAACACTTCTTTAAATTATTATTTATTAACGCAAGGATGCTTTGCTTCATATTATTGACCTCCAATGTAATATACATCTATTGTTCTGTTTTATCGCCAGTTTCGCCTTTGTATTACAAAGGCATAGGGCAAAGCCCATACCCCTAAAGTGGCGCGCGTCTTAAGGCTCTCCCTTTGGGAGAGCTCCCGCGATAGCGGGTGAGAGGGCGATTTATGACAAGCTTTCTATTCTCTCATTGATCACTCTATCAATCATTCGGCAAACACCATCAAAATTCTCATCTATGTCTTTGTTTGAAAAGCGCAAAACATAAATTCCGTATCTTTCAAGAATTTCAGTTTTTGCCGCGTCGTGTGCTTTACCTTGATTTGTATAGTGCTGTGAACCGTCAAGTTCTATCACGAGACGAGCACTATGACAATAGAAGTCTGCAATAAAATTATCTATGATCCGTTGCTTGTATATCT